>JAEZDX010000243.1 GCA_023417975.1 Bacillota bacterium | reverse complement strand
GGCTATAGCAGCGGGGGGCATAGAACTAAGATATGCTTTCATAGTAAAAAAAGAAGGAAGAGAACTGGAACGGGTAGACTATGGAAGCTGCAGCTGGGTTAATTTTACTCCTGAAGAAGCAGGAAGCTACGAGCTGGAGGTTAAAGTTAAGGACAAGTATTCGAAAAAGGATTATGATGCACATGAAATAATTCATATGGAGGTTAAAGAGTTTCTGCCTGCAGAGATAGACTATGTTCTCATGCCTTCAAAGGAAAATTACATTGTGGGAGATAGCATAAAGTTTGATATTATTACAAGACGTACACAGGATACTTTGATAAAGTATGTTCTTAAGATAAGCGGTCATAATGTAGAGGAAACGGAATATATCGAAAGCAAGAAGTATTTTTTGACACCTAAATGCAGAGGTGAGTATATACTTGAAATTACGGCTAAGGCTAAAAAGAGTTCGGCAATGTTTGATGCAAAAAAGGTTATTAAGCTGAATGTAATTGACTCCCTTCCCGTATCCAATACGATAATATTGTGTGATAAAATTGATATAGAGGTCAATGAACCGGTTATATTTACTGCAAAAGCTGAAGGCGGAAGAGACCTGCTATATGAATTTTATCTTATGGAAAATAGTGACTGGATATTGGCGCAAAGATACAGTAAAATGAATTATTATACTCTTATGCCATATAAAAAGGGCAGCTTCAAGATACTTGTCTTAGTAAAGAGCATGTATTATGAAGGAGCTTATGAAGATTACGATTCTATGGAGTTTAATGTGAATTAATTAAAAATGTGTGAGTTCAGGATATTCGCTTGAACTCTTATTTTTTGGTAATACTATTTTACAAAAGGAGAGATAATTATGGAGAGATTGGATAAAGTATTGTCAAACTTGGGATACGGCAGCAGAAAAGAGATAAAAGCTATGGCCAAAGCAGGAAGAATCAAAGTTGACGGTAATATTATAAAAGACAGCAGCAGCTCAATTGACCCTGAAAAAAATGAAATATACATAGGTGAGGAAAAGGTACTTTATAGAAAGTTTATATATTTAATGATGAATAAACCGGCAGGGGTAGTTTCTGCAACCTATGACAATTATGATCAGACAGTTGTAGACTTACTGGAAGATAAGTTTTTCATATTTGAGCCTTTCCCAGTGGGCAGACTTGATAAAGATACAGTTGGATTATTGCTGCTTACAAACGATGGGGAATTGAATCATAGACTTATTTCACCAAAATGGCACGTAGATAAACTATATTACGCCAAAATCAATGCTCCTGTTGATGAGGAAGATATAAAGGCCTTTAAAGAAGGTATAATTTTGGATGACGGCTACAAATGTCTTCCTGCAGGTTTGGAAGTAATAAATTCCACACAGGAAGAGTCATATGTATACGTTACGCTGCAAGAAGGGAAGTTCCATCAGGTGAAAAGAATGTTCCAAAGTCTTAATAAGATGGTAATTTATCTTAAAAGAGCAGCTTTCGGACCATTGACCTTGGATGAGAACCTTGAAGAAGGTCAATATAGGGAGTTAAGTGAGGAGGAATTAAGGAAACTTAAGGAAGAAGCAGGGTTAGAAAAATAGTGTAAACGTATTAAAGTGAATTTTTTATATCATTTTTAAATAAAATATACAATTAAATTTGCAAAATACACTTGAAAAGCTATTGATATTTTTATATAATAATTTTGCAAGGATAAATAAAAAGAATAAATAGCCCCCTTTTTATTTATGACGCGAACACAACCTAGCCCCAAGGGTTGTGTTTTTTCCTTTTTTGTTGCTTTTTTAGTACTTTTTATAACTCGTGACACAGCTCTTCAAAGAAGTATGATTCTATGAGCAGAGCTGTGTCCCGGAAAGAGATAGACAAAGATATATTAATGTTGGTATTGTTAAAACATTGCAATTAATATATAATTATTATAGATGCTTTAGAAGTTTAGTGTATAAAAGTGGAGTGATTATTATGGGTGATGTGAAGTCCAGACTTCAGGGAAAAGAAATGGATTTTTTGTTTGATGCCATATTGAGTCTTGAGAGTAAAGAGGAATGCTACCGCTTCTTTGAAGACATATGTACTATTAATGAGATACAGGCCTTGGAACAGAGGCTGCAGGTAGCAAAGATGCTTAAGCAGGGTAAAACATACAATGATATTGCCAACCTTACCGGTGCCAGCACTGCAACCATAAGCAGAGTAAACAGGGCACTGAATTATGGCAGTGACGGTTATAATCTCGTATTTAATAGAATAGAATGGAAAGATGGAGAAGGTCAGCCGGAATAGTTTTCAGCTGACTTTTTTATTTTTTATTTTCATTGTAATAATCTTACACCGAAACATATTACCCCACACACTCAAAATATGATATAATATAGTTCGAAAATCAATGAATTGATAAACTGTATTTAAATTTGATTTTTATAGAATTTGCGAGATTATATAAAGCATATATGGAAATTATTATAGATAATGATATGTGAGTTTAAACATTAATTGATTAAACTTATGATTTAAAACATAGGGAGTGATTACATGGATTTAAAAACCTTGCTTAACCCGGAGCAATATGATGCAGCCACCACAATAAAAGGACCGCTGCTTATTTTGGCCGGTGCAGGCAGCGGAAAAACAAGAGTGCTTACATATAGAATATCTCATATGATACAGGATTTGAATATTTACCCGTCTCAAATATTGGCTATAACCTTTACAAATAAAGCAGCACAAGAGATGCGCGAAAGAGTAAGAAAGATGGTAGGCGATGAAGTCGACAATATGTGGATATCAACCTTTCATTCTTCCTGCGTAAGAATATTGAGAAGAGAAATCGATAAGCTGGGGTATAAGAAAGATTTCACAATTTACGACAGCTACGACCAAAAGACATTGGTTAAACAGTGCATGAAAGAAATAGGCATTAATGAAAAGGATATTACTGAAAGTGAAATCATCGGTAAAATAGGTAAAGCTAAAGATAATTTGATAACTGCGGACCAATTTAAGAAGGATAATCAATACAATTATAGAGAAAATAAGATTGCTGATGTTTATGTGCTTTATCAAAAGAAATTGAAGGGCAATAATGCATTGGATTTTGATGATCTTATTTTTAAAACCGTAGAGCTTTTCAGATATAATCCTGAAGTACTGGAATTTTATCAGAGAAAGTTCAAATATATAATGGTTGACGAATATCAGGATACAAACCGCTCACAGTATGAGTTTGTGGCACTGCTTGCAAAAGGGCACAGAAACATATGCGTGGTTGGTGATGATGATCAGTGTATATATGAATGGAGAGGGGCGGACATAAGAAATATTCTTGATTTCGAAAAGGATTATCCAGAGGCAAAGGTTGTAAAGCTTGAACAAAATTACAGATCGAAATCAAACATATTGAATGCAGCAAACAGTGTAATACAAAATAACTCGGAAAGAAAAAATAAAGTACTTAGAACGGAAAGTGATTCCGGAGATAAGATTAAAATATACAGAGCACCTTCCGATATTGATGAAGGACAATTTGTAGCCAGTGAAATCGCTAAGCTGAAGGATGTGGAGCAGAGAAACTACAGGGATTTTGCAATACTTTACAGAACAAACGCCCAGTCCCGTGTATTTGAAGATATTTTCATAAAGAGAAATATACCCTATAGAATTATAGGAGGCTTAAAGTTCTATGACAGAAAAGAAATAAAGGATATAATGGCGTACCTAAAGGTGCTTAATAATCCGGATGATAATGTGAGCATTCAGCGTATAGTAAATGTACCTAAGAGAAATATTGGTGATGCCACGGTAGATAAGCTTATTCAGCACGCCAATACTACCGAGGACAGCCTGTACAATACTATGCTTGACGCTGAGACAGTTACGGCTTTAAGCGCCAGAAACATATCTTGCATAGGTAAATTTATGGAGCTTATGGAAAAGCTTATGTCTCTGAAGGAACAGCTTACAGTATCTGAGCTTATAAATGCCATACTTGAAGATACCGGATACTTAAAAGAACTTGAAGCTTCAAAAGAAATAGAAGATGAAAGCAGAATAGAAAACCTTAAGGAATTGGTTTCTGCTGCAGTGGATTTTGAAAACACATCACAAGAAAAGTCTCTTTCAGCATTTTTGGAAAAGACAACATTAGTTGCAGATGTAGATAACTACGATGAAGATGCCGACACCGTTGTGCTTATGACTGTTCACAGTGCTAAGGGGTTGGAGTTCCCCGTAGTCTTTATGGTTGGAATGGAAAACGGAATTTTTCCGGGAAATTCATCTTTTAACAATGAGCATGAAATGGAAGAATCCAGAAGATTGTGTTATGTTGGAATAACTAGAGCTAAGGAAAAGCTATATATGACTTGCGCTGAGATGAGAAGAGTTTTCGGAAGGACTTCAGCTTATTCGCCATCAGACTTTTTGAGTGAAATATCAGCTTCACTCACTGAAACTTTGAGTAGAGGTAGCTCTATGCCAAGGCAGTCAATGGAAAGAAGCAGCTATAGCAACAATTTCAATAACCCTCATTCCTTAAGAAGTAGTTTTTCAGCAGAAAATGCAGGAGGCAGCTTCGACAGAAAGCTTTCGTATACTATGAAGCAAGAAGCCGCGGCAGGAAGCGGAAAAGCACTTAGTGCAGAAACTGCCGTACCGGGACGTAAGGTAAAACACAAGCAATTCGGGTCAGGCACAATTATAACTGCAAAGGCAGACGGCAGTGACGTAAAAGTAACCATTGCTTTTGACAGTATGGGGATAAAGAATTTCCTTTTGAGTATGACACCGTTAGAACTACTGTAAATGAGGTGGTATTAAGTGGACGAAAGACTTCAAAGAATGGAAGAGCTTGTTAATGAACTTAACAAGTACTCCCATGCATATTATGTATTAAGCAATCCTATAGTATCGGACAAAGAATATGATAAAAAGTATGATGAACTGTTGGCCCTTGAAAAAGATACGGGTGTGACACTTCCCTACTCTCCTACGCTGAGAGTGGGGGATAAGGTGCTGCCTGAGTTTCAGAAATATACTCATAAAGCAAGACTTTGGAGTTTGGATAAAGCTCAAAGCTTGGAAGAGCTTCAGGAGTGGCATTCTAGGAATGTAAGGCTCGTAGAAGAATATAACGGAAGTCATGTTGATAAGCTACCGCAGCTAAAGTATATTATTACTAAAAAATTCGATGGATTGACTATTAATTGCACGTATGATAACAATGGAATACTCATAAAAGCTGCCACAAGAGGTACCGGTGAAATAGGTGAAGATATAACGGCACAGGCAAAGACCATAAAGTCTCTGCCGCTAAGAATAGCTTATAATAGTGTAATAGAAGTACATGGCGAAGCCGTGATGACTAAAAAAGCCTTTGAAGAATATAACAAAAATGCGGATGTGCCTTTGAAAAACTTGAGAAATGGTGCTGCAGGAGCATTAAGAAACTTGAACGTAAAGGAAACTGCAAGAAGGAATTTGTCTGCGTTTTTTTATGATGTTGGATACAATGAAGGAGAACCCTTTAAAACCTATAGTGACATGCTCAATTTCATAAAGGCTAAGGGACTCTATTTGGACAACTACATAAAGGAATGTTCTAATGTAGAGGAAATATCAAAAGAAATTGAATATATCGACAGCATAAGAGAAAGCTTGGATTACGATATTGATGGTATTGTAATAGCCATCGATGATATGAAAACAAGAGATATGCTTGGATATACCGTAAAATTCCCAAAGTGGGCTATAGCCTTTAAGTTTGAAGCACTTGAAGCCACTACAGAGCTATTGGACGTAGAATGGAATGTAGGAAGAAGCGGAAGAGTATCCCCTACAGCTCTTTTGGAACCTGTAGAGCTTGGAGGAGTAACGGTTAAAAGGGCTACACTTAACAATATGGATGACATAAACAGAAAAGGTGTCAGAATAGGTGCAAGAGTATTTGTGAGAAGATCAAATGATGTAATACCGGAAATTATGGGGGTAGTTGAAGAGTCGCTTAACGACAGTGTGGAAATAGTGCCTCCCGAAAAGTGCCCTTATTGCGGCAGTAAGCTTATAATGGATGGTGCACACTATTTCTGTGAAAACACATTATCCTGTAAGCCTCAGATGGTAAAGAGCATTGTTCACTTTGCCGGCAGAGAGGCTATGAACATTGAGGGCTTTAGCGAAAAGACGGCAGAGCAGCTGTTTGAAAAGCTTGAAATTAAGTCTATTTCGGACCTTTACAGATTGAAAAAAGAGGAGCTTTTGACTTTAGAGAAATTTGGAGAAAAAAAGGCACAAAATCTATTGGATTCCGTAGAGAAAAGTAAGACATGTGATTTGGCATCCTTTATTTTTTCCTTAGGAATACCTAATGTAGGCAAGAAGACTTCCAAGGATTTAGTGAAGAGTTTTAAGACTCTGGACGGAATAATGAAGGCATCCTTTGACGAACTGCTGAAGGTTCAGGACATAGGAGAGATCGTTGCTAACAGCATAATTAAGTTCTTTGGGCAGGAAAAGATAGTAAAGAGCGTTGAAGAACTACTGCTATTAGGAGTGACTCCAAGCTATGAGGAAGCTGAGATAGTAGAAAACGTATTTGAAGGAAAAACTGTAGTAGTAACGGGAAGTTTAATAAAATACAATAGAAATGAAATAAAGGAAAAGCTTGAAGCACTGGGAGCAAAGGTTGCAGGAAGCGTAAGTAAAAAGACAGATTATGTATTAGCAGGTGAGGATGCCGGATCAAAGTATGACAAGGCAGTTGAACTTGGTGTGAAAATAATAAACGAAGAAGAATTTGAAGGAATGGTTAACGGCTAGATTTATAAATGCCATGTCCATGTATGGAGGAGTAGTAATGAAAAAAACTATAGATTTTTTGGGATGGACGTCTGTAGTAATAACAATAATGGCGCTTTTATGTACTTTAGTAACTACATATAGGTTCAGTTATGTTGAATATTTTAACAGCTATGAAGTACTACAGATTTGCATAATCAGTACTATGTTTTTTTGGTCATTTAAGCTCTATGGTACTGAGGCTGGATGTAAGAAGTGGGCATATTCATTAATTTGTCTGCTCTTTGCAATGGCAACTATATTCTTTATGCAAAATAGTGTGTGGTAAAATTTAAAATCACCTTACAAAAGTCTCCTGCTTTACGGCTTTTGTAAGGTGATTTTATTTTTTAACTCTATAGTAAATTATAAATATTTGAAGTTGAGGATAATGTAATTATATTGAAATAATATTATGCTTTGGAGTTATCCTTTCGAAAAATGGGAAGAGTATTATTAACAAGCTTTTCAAGCAGCACATTTCTATATTTCATTTGACCTAAAATCTGCCTTAAGGTTATAAAACCCCATAGGGCTACAAAAATAATAACAGCCATAAATACAAGAGCAACTATCTCTAAGGAAAGAAGCATAAAAAGACCCCCTTTAAGTATTCTCATATACAGACTTTCATATTTGGTTTATATTCGAATTTATTAATGTTTAAACTCATACATCTTTAATATTATAACATACTGAAATTGCAAATATAATACAGGAAATATTATAAAACTTTATTCATATAATGTATATGTGAATATTACAAATTTCTATACAGCAATATTTAGGTGGGATTTTTTTGCTTTCTGTTATGGACAGCCTATACTGCAGCATTAGAAGAGAGGAATTTAGGAAACTGAGCAGAATTATACGCAGGTTAACGGTAGATAAGTTTTATGAGGTATTAACAAAAAATTGCTGGGAATTCGGGATACAATATGAAATTCTTATTAAAAACAATGAAATACTTGAAATAAAGCTGAGCGGAATGAAAAGACAGAGTATATTGAGATACCATACTACTGCAATGGTATTCGAGGATGAGTACGAAAAGTTTGTAAATACACTTGCGAGGCATGATATCTATAAAGGTATTTACATAACTACGGGAATCTTCGATTTTGAAGTAATTCAGAAAAGTAAGAGCGTCATTCCTTCGAAAAGGAAGGTGAAATTGGAAGACTGCTTCAGCTTTTACAGAAAACAAATGGGATGGTTTAGAGGTGCAGACGAAGTGTTTAAAGCTAAAAATTTTAAGTTATACAGGTATTTACCTAGTTAGGATAAGGTGCATATGTTTAATATGCACCTTATTTGTTAATAATTACTTAATGAGATTCATTGCGTATTTATATAAGGAGAATGACTATGAAGAAGACCGTATGTGTACTTTTAGCCTTTTCTTTGCTCTTTTCAGGATGCATTGAAGAAAAGAAAAATGTAAGCACTAATAAAGAAAACTATATAATCTGCAGCTTTGGAGAACTTCCAACCTCCTTAAATATATGGAATTCAGAACAAGCATATTATAAAGGAATGAGTACCTATCTTTTTGAAGGCCTTGTAAGTATGGACAGAAAGGGAAAAATCCAGTCCGGCTTAGCAGAAGATTGGACTATAAGCAGTGATGGTATCGGATATACCTTTAATATAAGGGAGGATGCGAAATGGAGTGACGGAAGCTATATTACACCTGATGATTTTGTAACCTTCTTCAAAAATATATTGTCCAACAAATTGGGAGATAATTTGGCATATGATCTTTATCCTGTATACGGAGCAGAAAACTATTCAAAAGGTAAAGCTAACTTTGATAGTGTGGCAATACGGGCTGTAGGCGGGAACAAATTGGAAATACGGCTAAATAAGGCTTGCCCTGACTTTTTGAAGATACTAAGCCAGCCGCAATATACCTTAAGAAAAGGGGCAGATCTTCTAAAGAATTGGCAGGAAGCCTATAAGCAAATAAAGTACAGCGGAGCCTTTATGGTTGATAACATAGATAGTAAAGGAGTTGTTTTGATTAAGAATCCAAACTATTGGAACAGCAGCGAAGTAACAAATGAGAAGTTCCTGGTTTTGAATAAAACAAGTGCTGAGGAAGCGTATGCGGATTACGAGGGAGATAAGATTAACCTGTTGTTGAATCCTCCCATAAGCGAGATGGAGAGAGTCATGAGCAGTGATAACTCAATAATTATGAACAGCGAGGATGTTATAGCACTTTCGTTGAACCCTTCAAATAAAAGAGCTACCAAGGACATAGCTCTTAGAGAAGCTATAGCAGCCACTATAAATGTTGATGATTTAAGAGAGAAGTATTTAAGCGAGTTTCAGCCTGATGAGTATAATATATTTAAAGAAACCAATGTATATTCAAATTCCAATTTAAGAATAGATGAGAAATATTTGAAGGATGAGGATAATAAAAAGATTATAAGGAACACCCTAGTACTGATGGCCGTTAATAATGACATAAATAAGAGAGTATGTAAGGGCATAGCAGAACAGCTTCAGGATAAGCTTAATGTCAGTGTTCAGATAAAATATATTATGGAAGATGAATTTGAAGATCAGTCAAAGGGAGGAGAATACGATATACTCCTTGGAGAAGTCAAAGGCGATTATGACAAGAAGATGTCTATATTTAAAACCTTAAGATCTGATAATTCGTTGAATTGGAGCGGATTCAAGGATACTAATTTGGACAATAACCTAAAGCTGGCTCAATACATAGATGATAAAGGAAAGGACGAATATGTTAAAAAATGCAGTGAAGTACTGGCAAAGAATTTTACTTTTGTACCTCTTTTTAAAAAGGTAGATATATTGGTAAAAAGTAATTACATTGACGGTATAGAAGTGGATTCGCAAAATAATATAATTTTAAATAAGATAACAGGATATTGATAATAGAAAATGGAGAAGCCTATTAGGTGAAGTATACATCTATATTAAGGGTTCTCCATTATTTTAGTTATAATTTAGTTATAGAGGCATCAGATTTATAGGGACATAAAGCCTACTACAGCTCTTTAAGTAAATATTGTATTGAAAAGAGAAGAAACATATTTTTGCTGCTGTCAAAGGTGCCTTTACCTTGCTCAAAGGTATCTTTCTTATTATTATAGGTAATGCTTTTAATTAGTATAGGTGCTAACTCTGCGTGTTCAGGGGTAGGAAGTGTGGGCATTCTGAAATAGTGATCCTCTATGAGATCCTCAGATTTCATTGAAAAATTTCTGTATCTTTCCGGACTGGACAAGTTAGGTGTCTCAGGCCAGCTCAATATAACACCTGAGTTGATAAACTGTCTTTTATATACATCTGTAAGCACAGATGCCGGAGAATCAGGATACAGTTTATGACTCAACAGCTGACAAACAGTGTACAAAACTATCTCCTCAGAAGAATAATCAATTTCTTTTTTCTCTTTGTCGGTGATAAAGAGTCCTCTTTCTGAGTCATACAGAGCGTCCATGGCTTCAAATATTTTATCACTTTCCTCTTTAAATTTCAGTAATGCCAAATTGTTATAAGCACAATACATATTGATATACAGCATACTCATATTCTCTGTTTTTATAGAACCATCGGATGCTTGCTCATAATATTTATCAATTAAAAAATCACATAAATCTGTCAATAAATACTTTGAAGCTTCATCTTTGCTGGAATCATAAAATATGTTTACCGCAAAGCATAGTTTATTTAACTCTTCCAAGGATAAATCATATAGCTCCGACTTGTAGTCCAGAAACATTTTTAAAATGTCAAAGGAAAAGCTTTTATAAGCTTCGCTGTCATTGTTGTCCGGCAGCTGAGAGGCTTTATGATAAGCTGCCATTAAGAGAGCCTGATCGGAAAATTTAAACTTCTTGGCTTTATCCTCAAACACCAATTCTTTTGCTGAATCCTCAGAGGAATCCTTTTTATCTACAAACACACCTTCTGCATTTCTTAGGTTCGAGGAAAAGAAGTCCAGTTGTTTTACAGCAAGCTGAGAATATAATTTACTCATGGCAAAAAGACTGCTGTTAATATCTTGAAACTGCTTGTAATAATTACCTGCTTCTATCAAAGTGAGAGTCATAAAAGCATTGGCGCCCACGGGTACTTCTTTTTTAAAAGTGTCACTGTCCCAGCTGCAGGAATCCTTGTCTATAGACAGCTTTGGGTTTGCTTTCTTGTAAATGCATAAAAGTGGAGAATTCTTTTTAAATATGTTAATATCAAAATTAGGTATGTTTTTAAACTTAAACTGATGTATAGAGGTTGTTATACCGCATCTTGAATTTAACACAATATGTTTAAAGGACTCTCTGGAAAAGAAGCTTAATTGTTTTTCCATAATGTCTGTACTGAGTGTATTTATTCTGAGAAAAGGGCCTATATATTTCAAATTTTCCACCACCATAAAATAATCCTTATATAAATAATATGAGGCAAATAATAAAATAGTGCTAAAAAATGATAATTTATACTAAGACGCCGATGAAGTGAAAGCTGGTAAGCTTAATTGGGATGATCTTAAGGAGATAATCAGTGAAAACAGGGGAGTTGTTAGAGAAGAGGTCGTAGTACACAGCGGAATAGGAGAAGATTGCGCAGTTGTAAATTTTGGGGAATGGAATTGCGTACTTTCCACTGATCCGATTACCGGGGCAGGAAAGAACTTAGGAAGGCTTGCGGTTAATATTAACTGTAATGATATTGCCTCCAGCGGCGTTGAACCTCTAGGAATAATGGTTACAATTTTAGCTCCGGAAGGTACGAGGCTGGAAGAAATTAAGGAATTGATGAATGAGATAGGTGAAGAATGTACAAGACTTGGAATAGAAATACTTGGCGGACATACTGAAGTTACTTCAGCTGTGAACAGAATGGTAGTTTCCTGTACCGTTATAGGAAAAGGCAGTAAAGGAAAAACTATAGCTACAGGGGGAGCGCAAATAGGCGATGACATTATAGTTACAAAGTATTTGGCTCTTGAAGGTACTTCAATAATAATCAATGACATGGAAGAAAAGGTGAAGCATATACTTACCCAGGAGGACATAAATGAGGGAAGAAGTTTTATTAATATGCTAAGTGTTATAGAAGAAGGAAAAATAGCGGGAAACTATGGAGCAAATTCAATGCATGATATTACCGAGGGCGGTGTTTTAGGTGCACTTTGGGAAGTAGCCCAGGCTTCGGGGGTAGGGTTTGAAGTATACTATGATAGCATGCCCATTAGACCGGTTACATTAAAGCTTTGCAGGTATTTGAACATCGATCCGCTTAGACTCATTTCCTCAGGAAGCATGTTAATAACGGCACCTGATGGTAAAAGCCTTGTTAAGAAGCTAAAGGATAAAGGAATAAATGCAGAGGTTATAGGCAAGATTACAGAAGAAAAAGGAATATTGCTCTCAAATGGAGAGGCTCATGAAGTTGAACCTCCGGAGAGAGATGAATTATTTAATATATAGTTTTTATTGTATTATAAGAAGATTGTAGTAATATTAATATATGAAGTTTCTTTACGGAAGCTTGTTTATAAATCACACAGCTATGTAATGAATGGAATGTAAAGCCATTCATTAGCTTAAGTTATATATGGCTATGACAGCCGGGAGAAAGGTAGGATTATTATGAGACCTGACAATAGAAGAAATGATGCATTGAGAAATATGAAGATTACAAGAAATTATACGAAATATGCGGAGGGCTCCGTGTTGATGGAATTTGGCGATACAAAAGTATTGTGCACTGCCTCCATTGAAGATAAGGTGCCTCCATTTTTAAAAGGTACCGGCGAAGGATGGATTACTTGTGAATACAATATGCTTCCGAGATCAACACAAACAAGAAAGCCAAGAGACATTTCAAAGCTTAAGGTAGATGGAAGAACTATGGAAATACAAAGGCTCATAGGAAGATCACTAAGATCTGTAGTAAATCTCAAAGCTCTTGGTGAGAGAACTATTTGGATAGATTGCGATGTGCTGCAGGCAGATGGAGGAACAAGAACTACATCTATAAACGGAGCTTTTATTGCTTTAATAGATGCTGTAAATAGGATACATAGGGAAACACCCTTTGGAACTTATCCTATAAGAAACTTTGTAAGTGCTATAAGTGTGGGAATAGTAGGAGAAGAGAAATTACTTGATCTGTGCTATGAGGAAGATTCTAAGGCTATAGTTGATATGAATGTAGTTATGACGGATGAAGGCAAGTATATAGAGGTGCAAGGTACAGGAGAAGAAAATCCGTTCTCAAAGTCCGACTTAAATGACTTGCTAATATTAGCGGAAAAAGGAAATAAGCAAGTGCTTCAAGCGCAAAAGAACTCGTTGAAGATGGAAGCACTGTGGATAGGAACGGGGGAATAAACTTGAAAAAGCTTCTCGTTGCAAGCAACAATGCACATAAAATAGGAGAAATAAAGCGCATCCTTGAGGATGTTGAAGTAGAAATTATAGGTTTAAAAGAGGCGGGAATAGATGTGGACGTGGAGGAAAACGGAACATCTTTTATAGAAAACGCATATATTAAAGCTAAGACCATATATGATATGCTTCAGGATAAAGAGGAATATTTGGTTATGTCTGATGATTCAGGCTTATCTGTGGATGCGCTGGACGGCGCTCCCGGCATTTATTCTGCAAGATTTGCAGGCGAGCATGGGAATGACAAGAAAAATAACGAAAAACTGCTGACTATGTTAAAAGAAATACCTTTTGAACAAAGAAAAGCCAGGTTCATTTGTGCTATTGCACTCATAGCTGATAGTGAGAAGGTATTAAAGGTTCAAGGTGAGGTTGAGGGCTATATTACAGATAAAGAACACGGCAAGGATGGCTTTGGCTATGATCCTCTTTTTTATGTTAAGGAATATGGTAAAACCTTTGCGGAAATCAGCGGGGACGAAAAAAATGCAATAAGTCACAGGGGAAGAGCCCTTAAGAAGCTAAAGGATCAGATCATAAGCTTTTTATAAGCGTTGATGAGGGAGGAAGAATTGTGCTTATAGCTGTTGTCAGTGATACGCATAGAGATACTTATGCTGTTAAAAACGTATTAAAGAAGATAGAAAATGCGGATGTATTAATACATCTTGGCGATAATGTAGCAGATGCAGTTGAATTATCTGAAAGATTTAAGGGAAGAACTATATATGTAAAGGGTAATTGTGATTTTTCTCCCAGCGTTCAATCCGTAGCTGTAGAAGTAATAGAGGGAAAAACGCTGTTTATAACCCATGGGCACAATTTTAACGTAAAACAAGGCCTTTCAACACTAAAGCGGGCTGCTGAAGCTGAAAAGGCCCATATAGCCCTTTACGGCCATACTCATATATCGAGCATAGTGTTTGAAGGCGGCATATGGTATATCAATCCGGGCAGTGCATGGGAAGGTCGAGATGGTGCTGAAAGCATTGCTATGATTGAGCTTTCTGAGGGTAAGATAAACCCATGGCTGGTAATTGTGTGAAAATACAAAATTTTATGAGTTAATATTTAGTGAAAAAAAATCAAAAATAGGTATTGACGAATGAAACTATATCGTGTAGAATAATCTATGTCGCCGGGGGAAAGCCGGTGAAGCAACAAATACCGGGGTGTAGCGCAGTTGGGAGCGCGCGTGGTTTGGGACCATGAGGTCGCAGGTTCGATCCCTGTCACCCCGACCACAATATGCGGGTGTAGCTCAATGGTAGAGTTCTAGCCTTCCAAGCTAGCTACGAGGGTTCGATTCCCTTCACCCGCTCCAATATAAGCGCCTTTAGCTCAGTTGGATAGAGCAACGCCCTTCTAAGGCGTGGGTCGGGGGTTCGAATCCCTCAAGACGCATTTCGTGCACCATTAGCTCAGTTGGTAGAGCACCTGACTCTTAATCAGGGTGTCCCGGGTTCGAATCCCTGATGGTGCATCAAATATGGTTCACTAGCTCAGTCGGTAGAGCACATGACTTTTAATCATGGTGTCCGGGGTTCGATTCCCCGGTGAGCCACCAATATAATAATGCAGGTGTGGCGGAATTGGCAGACGCACTAGACTTAGGATCTAGCGCCAACGGCGTGCAGGTTCAACTCCTGTCACCTGCACCATTTATTAAATTAATAGGACATGCGGGAGTGACTCAATGGTAGAGTGTCACCTTGCCAAGGTGAAAGTTGCGAGTTCGAATCTCGTCTTCCGCTCCAATAGAATGCGGGTGTAGCTCAATGGTAGAGTTCTAGCCTTCCAAGCTAGCTACGAGGGTCCGATTCCCTTCACCCGCTCCATTAACCAATTTAGTGGTTAATACATAATTTGAATAAAGTATATAAGCGCCTTTAGCTCAGTTGGATAGAGCAACGCCCTTCTAAGGCGTGGGCCAGGAGTTCGAATCTCTTAACACGCACCATAATCTCGGGGTGTGGCGCAGATGGGAGCGCGCGTGGTTTGGGACCATGAGGTCGC
>JAEZDX010000230.1 GCA_023417975.1 Bacillota bacterium | reverse complement strand
GTATTTGCGGGACTTAATCCCAATTTAACAGCTAATTCGGCATGCTGCTTTAAATGCCTGTATTCACCATGAACAGGTATGAAGAATTTTGGCTTAACAAGTGTATGAATAAGCTTTAATTCTTCCTGATAAGCGTGTCCTGATACATGCACATCTGCCAGTGCTTCGTATATTACTTCTGCACCATATTTAAAAAGCTGATTGATAACTCTGGATATCAGCTTTTCATTTCCAGGTATGGGTGTAGCAGATATTATAACCATGTCTCCATCTACAATAGAAACTTTTTTATGCTCATTACTTGCCATTCTAGCCAAAGCCGACATTGGCTCACCTTGACTTCCTGTAGTAATTATTGCAATTTTATCGGGAGAATATTTGTTAATAGCATCAATGTTTATTAATGCTTCCTTTTCCAATTGTAAATAACCAAGTTCAGTTCCCACAGCTACCATATTTTCAATACTTCTGCCTGAAACAGCTACTTTTCTTCCATACTTTGTAGCAGCAGTTATTATCTGCTGAATTCTGTGAATGTTTGAAGCAAAAGTGGCAACTATGATTCTTCCCTTTGCATTGGCAAAATACTTTTCAAAGGTTGCGCCCACAGTACTTTCGGACATAGTATAACCCGGTCGTTCAACATTGGTACTGTCAGCCATCATGGCAAGAACGCCTTTTCTTCCCAATTCTGCAAACCTTGGCAAATCTATTACTTCACCATCAATAGGTGTATAGTCCACTTTAAAGTCTCCGGTATGAAGCACTACACCCACAGGTGTATGAATTGCAATAGCTACTGAGTCGGCAATGCTGTGATTGGTTTTAATAAATTCTACCGCTATGTTATCAAGCTTAACTATATCCTTAGGGTTAACCCTCCTAAGTTCCGTTACACTCAGCAAACCGTGCTCCTTCAGCTTCATTTCTACAATTCCAAGTGTAAGTTGTGTGCCGTACACAGGTACATTTATTTGTTTTAATACATAGGCTAAGGCACCAATATGATCCTCATGACCATGTGTTAAAAATATACCTTTCACTTTTTCTGAATTCTTTAAAAGATAGCTTACATCCGGAATAACAATATCTATACCGAACATCTCTTCATCAGGAAATCTTAATCCGCAGTCTATGACAATTATCTCATCTTTATATTCAACCACTGTCAGATTCTTTCCTATCTCGTTTACTCCTCCGAGGGGTATTATCTTAATTTTCTCTTTCTCCCTCCTCATTAAATCATCCTCCTTTATCTAGTGCTACTTGTTAGCGCATTCGTTACATATCCCAAAAAATTTGACACTATGATTTTGTATCAAAAATTTATATTTTTCTTCAATATTTTGTTCTAGTGATTCCAACAAATCACCTTCAACTTCAATAACCTTTGAACATTTAGTACAAATGAGATGATGATGTTGATGATTTTCCTCCTCATGTACAAGTTCATACCTACTGATGTTATCACCTAAATCCAACCTGCTTACAACACCCATTTCTTCCAAGAGCATTATAGTTCTGTAAACAGTAGCAAGACCTATTTCCGGACAGTCAACTTTTACCAAATCATAAATTTCTTCAGCAGTTAAGTGATTTCCCTCGCTGGCTACAATTATATCCAGAATAGCCCTTCTCTGGGGTGTTAGCTTGTAGCCCTGTGATTTTAAATTATCCTTTAGTTTACTAATTTCATCAGCATGCATCTTTACCATCTTTTATACCTCTTTATTCATATTATATCCTATCAGTTCAAGTCATAGTCAGAAAAAATCGCATCATAAGCTTCTGTTACCATTTGGAACTCTTCTTCGTCCTCTATAGTAACAAGAATATCATTACCGTCTTCATCTTTTTCAATTTTTAAAGCTATGGCTTCATCCTCTTCACCGTCCATTGGAACAACAATTACATATTCATTGTCCTCAATGTCAAACTTAGTAACAACCTCAAATTCTGTTTCATTTCCATCTTCGTCTGTCAATACCAATGACTCTACTTCATTTTCCATTTCATTCTCTCCTTTTACTTATTTGATTGCCTATCCAGGTATCCCTGTAATATGTACATCGCAGCTAACTTATCAACTATCTTTTTCCTTTTGTTTCTGGAAAGGTCCGCCTCCAGCATAACCCTATGCGCAGCCACTGTTGTCAGTCTTTCATCCCAGGTCTCGATTTTGATGCCTGTTTTGGTTTCTACCTTCTGTGCAAAGCTAAGTACTTTTTCACCTCGAGGTCCAATTGTACCGTTCATATTTTTAGGTAGCCCAACTACTATTACTGTGCACATATACTCCTTTGCATACCTATCTACTTCCTGTAGGTCTGCATCCATATTTTTTCTTTTTATTGTACAAACCCCTTGAGCGGTCAGGCCTAAAGGGTCGCTTATAGCCACACCTATAGTTTTGTCACCAACGTCTAATCCCAATATACGCATATTATTCCCCTAACTTTAAAATAAAAATGCCCTTTAAAAAGGGCATTTTTTATTTTATACCTAAATAAGATTTTAATACTTCTTCAAGAATTTCATCACGTTCAAGCTTTCTGACCAAGGCTCTTGCTCCATTGTAATTGGTTATGTATGTCGGGTCTCCCGATATAAGATATCCAACCAACTGGTTTACAGGATTATAGCCTTTTTCTTTCAGTGAATCATATACTTGAGTTAAAATAGCTTTGGTTAAATCCCTTTTATTATTTATAAAGTTAAACTGCATTGTATTATCAATTCTATCCATGGTTTCTCTGCATAAAATCATATTATATGATTTTATAACAGTCTTCACCCCCTTGCTATGAACTTTAGCTTAAGGTTCTAATATAATTATTCTAAATTTAGTACACATATATACTGGCAAAGTTTTCTATAGTATATATTATAAATTAAATTTTAATAAAAGTACACTATTTAACCAAAGTTTCTAATAACTTTTCTACAATATTTATAGCTTTTGGTAACTTTTCAGGTTCCTTGCCACCTGCTTGAGCCATATCCGGCCTACCGCCACCGCCGCCTCCGGTAACAGCAGCAACTTCTTTTATAATCTTTCCGCAGTGTACGCCTTTTTCTACAGCATCTTTACTTGCCATTGCCAATAGCAGAACTCTTCCTTCATAAACACTACCAAGTACTACGACACCACTGCCAATCTTACTTCTAAGCCTGTCACCTAAGTCTCTTAAGTTCTCACCGTCCATATTGTCTACTACTGCACTTATAAGTTTTATTCCTTTTACTTCTATTATGTTATTTAATATATCGCCTTCAGCAGATTTCGCAATTTCTCGTTTAAGTTCGTTTATTTCTTTATCCTTTTCCTTTAATTCAGCTATAACAGCATGCGCCTTATTAACAACTTCCTTCTGAGAACACTTCAAGCTGCCTGCAACTTCTTTAATGGCCTCCAACTTTTCATTTAAGTATTTTAAAGCATTAAAGCCCGTTATAGCTTCGATTCTTCTTATTCCTGCAGCTACTCCGCTTTCCGAAATAATTTTAAACAATCCTATTTCTCCAGAATTTCTTACATGGGTTCCACCGCAAAGCTCCATGCTGAATTCTCCTACTGTAACTACTCTTACTACATCACCATATTTTTCGTCAAACAGTGCCATTGCGCCCTTTTCTTTAGCTTCTTCTATACTCATCTCATCAGTAATTACTTCTATTGCTTCAAGAACTTTTGCATTCACTATTGCTTCAACTTTGCTAAGCTCATCTTCAGTCATAGCAGTAAAATGAGTAAAGTCAAATCTCAGCTTATCTTCCTCTACTAAAGAGCCCGATTGGTGGACATGCTCACCTAACACTAACTTTAAAGCTGCTTGAAGCATATGTGTCGCAGTATGATTTCTTTTTATACTATTTCTTCTTTCACAGGTTACTTCCAATGTAACCATATCTCCAGGTGCTATACTTCCATTTACTACTTTGATATAGTGAATTGTTTTACCTGAAATATTCTTTTTACAATCCTCTACAATTGCCTTAAAACTTTCATTAAATATAACTCCTATATCTCCAATCTGACCGCCCATCTCTGCATAAAAAGGTGTTTCTTCAGTAAGTAATATTCCTTTTTCACCTTCTGTCAAGGCTTCAGTAAATTCCTGTTCCTTTGCTAGCACCGTTACCTTTGAATTGTATTTATTATATTCGTAACCTACAAATTTTGTATTATATTCAGAAGGCAGCTTATTTACAATGACTTCATCGGAACCCATGTAATTTGATTCTCCTCTGGCTTTTCTTGCTCTTTCCTTCTGAAGCTTCATTTCGTCATTAAAACCTTCTACATCAACCTTCATATCCTTTTCGGACAAAATCTCTTCAGTAAGCTCTATTGGGAAGCCATAGGTATCGTAAAGTTTAAAAGCTAATTCTCCACTTAATAGCTTTTCACCTGACTTTTCCAGATCTTTTATATACTCTTCTAAAATCACTATTCCGGAGTCGATTGTTTCTCCAAATCTCTCTTCTTCAATTTTTATTACATTTTTTATATATGCTTTCTTTTCTTCAAGTTCAAAATATGCTCCTTTTGAGCATTCAATTACAGTATCACAAAGCTCAGTTAGGAAGGCTCCCTTTATTCCCATAAGTCTTCCATGCCTTGCAGCTCTTCTCAATAATCTCCTAAGAACATAGCCTCTTCCTTCATTTGAAGGAAGTACTCCGTCACATATGAGAAAGGTTACACTTCTGATATGGTCTGTAATAACTCTCAAAGAAATATCTCTATTTTTCTCTTTGCCGTATTCCACACCGGAAACCTTGCATACTTCATCCAAAATTCGTCTTATAGTATCAATCTCAAATATACTATTAACGCCCTGCATTATTCCTGAAATTCTCTCTAGTCCCATACCTGTATCAATATTTGGATTTGGTAATCTGTTATATACTCCATTTTCATCTTTATCAAACTGTGTAAATACAAGATTCCAGAATTCTACAACTCTGTCTTCGTCTGCAGCAGCAACAAATTCTTCTACAGTTTTAATTACTCCTTCACCTCTGTCAAAATGGATTTCGGAGCACGGTCCACAAGGTCCTTGGCCTATTTCCCAGAAGTTGTCATCCTTGCCTAATCTGAATATTCTTGACGGTTCTACATCAGTTTTTGAAGTCCAAATATCAAAAGCTTCATCATCTTCAAGATAAATGGTTACATATAATTTGTTCTTTGGTATTTGCAGCACTTCGGTGATAAATTCCCATGCCCAAGGAATTACTTCATTATTAAAATAGTCTCCAAAAGAAAAATTGCCTAGCATCTCAAAATATGTACCATGTCTGGAGGTTTTACCTACATTATCTATATCTCCTGTTCTTATACACTTCTGACAGGTTGTAATTCTTTTTTTAGGAGGCTCCTGCAACCCTGTAAAATAGGGTTTTAGCGGTGCCATACCTGCATTTATCAGCAATAAGCTGTTATCATTTTTAGGAATTAAAGGGAAGCTGGCTAATCTCAAATGTTCCTTGCTTTCAAAGAATTTTAAGTAAGCTTCTCTGACTTCATTTAAGCCCATGTATTTCATTTATTTTTCCTCCTTAAAATTATAGAAAATAAAAAAACTTTCATCCTGAAGGGACGAAAGTAAAATTCCGCGGTACCACCCTAATTATAGAAAAAAATTCCTATATCTCGTGTTTTATTATGGCTCAAAGACAGCCTTCGGCAGTTATTTCAAGAAGCTTGCACCAAATGCTTCCTCTCTGTCTGAATTATACTACCTACTCCTTCTTATCATAGCCTAATATTGAATTATAGCAAAATTATAAAATAAGGACGATATTATTGTCAAGACAATTATAGCAATAAAAATAGCTCCTAGTACATATAGTAATCAAGATCTTGAACAATTATTTTTATTACAACAGCTATTGGAACTGCCAGAACCATCCCTACGAAACCTCCAACCTTACCGCCTAAAATTAAAAGCAATATTACAAACAAAGGATGCATATTCACACTGTCACCCGTAATTTTAGGCGAAATAATGTCCCCTTCAATCTGTTGAATCAAATTAAGGCAAAGTGCAGTATATAAGGCTGTTTTTGGCGATACCAATAAGGCTACTACAACAGCCGGTATTCCACCAAGCAGTGGGCCGAAATAAGGTATTATATTAAATAACCCGTTCAAAAGTGACAATAGCAGTGGAAAATCAACCTTTAATAATATTAAGACTATAAAGGTCATGACACATATCAGTGCACTTAAGAAAAACTGACTTATTATATATTTTGATAATACTACATTAATGTCCTTGCTTAAGCTTCTAAATACACTTCTTTTTCTTAAAGGGATAAAATTCACCATACTTTTGCCAATTTCAGGACCATCTGATAAAAGGTAGTATGTTAGAATCGGTATAACTGCAAAAGAAAGAATATTCTCACTGTTTTTCAAAACACGCTCAAAGGTATCATTTGTATATGATGTAATCATACCTTCCATCTTAATAAGTCCGTTTTCAATTATATTTTTCATATACCTATTACTGGATAACTTTTCTATACTCTTATTGATTTTTTCAATAAAAAGCTTTAATTCATCAAAGGTTGAGGATATATTTAAAGTTTCCTTAACTACACTAGGTATTAAAAATATAAATATAATGCTTATACCTGCCAAAAGTCCAACTAACAGCACTAGTGCCGATATTTTCCGACTTACTCCCTTTTCCATTATTTTTTGCTGTAAAGGCTTTAAAGAGTATGCAAAAATAAAGGAGATAAATATTGTATCTATGATGCCTCTAAAAATGGAGCTTGTTATCATAAAATAAATTAATGCACCAGCAGCGATACAAAGCAAGGCATATTTAAGTTTTCTATTCATTGCAAACATCTCCGCGCAAACTGCTTATTCTATGCCTTTCACTGATCAACTTAAGCTTATTGCTGCCATGGAACAAAACATTTTTTTCTCCGAAAATCACTTCACTTATGAGTAATATTCGCTTGCCTTCATAGAATTTCTTTATTATACCCGGACATACTATTATTCCTTTTATTTTATATTCAACGTCAAATATAATATCTTCTACAATACCGATAATGTTCCCGAAAATATCAACCACCTCCATGCCCTTTACATCTTTGAATATAAGCTGCTTGCCTTCATGAAGTCCGGACATAATCATCCTTTCACCACAATAGATTATATCTTTCGTATAAGCTACTTTATTGTTTCTGTGAAAAAGAGTATTTCCGTTGATTGCAAAGCCTTCAATATATGTGTCCTTAAAGTTCAAAGTTATATCTCCAATGACTCCTATGCCTTTCCCACTGCTGTCAAGAACCTTCATATTTAAAAAATCTTTTAATCTGTACATAGTACAGTAACACCTCATTATTTTTGATAATAGTATTATTTCTCAAAACCGAATATTTATTACAACACTTTAAGACAAAATAAAAAAAGACATCTGCTGATTTACAGATATCTTTTTATTATTCTAAATTATAGTTCTTCACCGTGAACCTGATCATGAATATCATCATGTTCTTCCATTGCATATGGCTCTAAGCCATGAGTTATTCTATAGTCATTTATTGCCTTATGAATGGCTTCTTCTGCAAGCACAGAGCAGTGCATCTTTACTGGCGGCAAACCATCCAATGCTTCTGCTACTGCCTTATTTGTCAAGAGCCAAGCTTCATCCATAGTCTTTCCTTTTATTAGTTCAGTAGCCATACTTGAAGAAGCTATAGCCGATCCGCAGCCGTAGGTTTTAAATTTTACATCTGTTATTATGTCATTCTCAACCTTTAAGTAAATTTTCATTATATCTCCGCACTTGGCATTTCCAACTTCACCTATACCATTTGCATCTTCTATTTCTCCCACATTTCTAGGATTTCTGAAATGATCCATTACCTTTTCACTATACATTGCTGCTTCCTCCCTTTTTTACAACATCTTCCCACAAAGGTGACATATCTCTCAATCTCTTTACAATTCCCGGTATAACCTCTAGTGCATAGTTAACATCCTCTTCCGTAGTTCTATCTCCTAAGCTTAATCTTAATGATCCGTGGGCTATTTCATGAGGAAGACCGATAGCTAAAAGAACATGTGACGGATCCAGTGCGCCCGATGTACACGCACTTCCGCTGGAAGCGCATATTCCCGCATCATCTAACAGCAGCAATACGGATTCTCCTTCGATAAATTGAAAACAGACATTCACATTTCCAGGTAATCTGTTCACATTTCTAGGTCCATTCAATCTAGTATAAGGTACCTTAAGAAGACCATCGATAAGCTTATCTCTTAATGCCAATAATCTGCCGTTCTTTTCTTCAATGTTAGTTGTTGCCAATTCTATAGCCTTTCCTAATCCAACCACTCCTGCAACATTCTCTGTACCGGCTCTTCTTGATCTTTCTTGTCCGCCTCCATGTATAAGATTATCTATTCTTACACCTTTTTTTATGTAGAGTGCTCCAACCCCTTTAGGGCCATAAAATTTATGTGCCGCCAAAGATAATAGGTCTATATTCATGTCCTTTACATCTATGGAAATATTACCGATTGCCTGAACAGCATCAGTATGAAATATTATTTTGTTTTCTCTGCATATCTTTCCTATTTCTTTTATTGGCTGTACAGTTCCTATTTCATTATTTGCAAACATGACAGAAACCAATATTGTAGTTTCTTTAATAGCGGCTTTCAAATCCTCAACACTTATAAAGCCTTCGCTGTTAACCGGAAGATATGTAACTTCAAAACCATGCTTTTCAAGGTATTCACAAGTATGAAGTATAGCATGATGCTCTATATTAGTAGTAATTATATGATTTCCTTTTTTGCGATTAGAAAATGCTATTCCTTTTATAGCCCAGTTATCTGCTTCTGAGCCTGAACCGGTGAAAAAAATTTCAGATATTTCTGCATTCAGTGCCTTAGCTACTTTCTCCCTGCTTAAATCGATAGCTTTTTTAGTAACTCTTGATAATGAATATATGGATGACGGGTTTCCAAAATTATTAGTAAAGTAGGGCAGCATTTCCTCCAAGACTTCAGGTTTTGTGTAGGTAGTCGCTGCATAATCCATATATATTGTTTTTTCCATTGCCTTCACCTTCCTATCTATTTCTTTATTGTAAGGGTATAATCATTATCTTTTTTATTTATTCTATTGTAATCTTCAACTATATCAAAAAGAGTAGTGGTCTCAAGAACGCTGTCTATACTCTTCTTTATCTTTTCCCAGAGCAACTTTGTAGCACAGCAATCTTCATTGCTGCAAGATGTGCCATCGATACATTCCGAGATTTCAATAGGTCCTTCAAGAACTTGAATAATATCTGCAACAGCTATATGTTCAGGAGACTTATTAAGTATATAACCTCCTTGAGCGCCTCTTACGCTTTTTATCAAGCCCGCTTTTCTAAGAGGTCCGAATAATTGCTCCAAATAGTATTCTGAGATTCCTTCTCTCTCAGATATGCTTTTAATGGAAACCGGCTCTTCTCCATAATGTACAGCAAGATCTACCATAGCTTTTACCCCATACCTACCTTTGGTAGACAATTTCATTAAATCACTTCCTTTAATTCCGACTCTTTTGATACACTTTGATTTTAGTATAGTAAATCCGACCAAATATGTCAACTATAAAAGAATTTATTTTAATTTTCAGATATTAAGCAATATAAAATAAAGCCGGCTGCTTCAATCATTGATTTCCACAGCCCGCTTATATATAATTTTATAGAGTTGCAACCATTATTGCTTTTATTGAGTGCAATCTGTTTTCAGCTTCATCAAATACTACAGAATGCTTACTCTTAAATACTTCATCGGAAACCTCACGTATATCTATACCAAGTTCCTCCTTGAAATGTTTGGCAGTATCCGTTTTAAAATCATGGTATGCAGGCAGACAATGCATAAATATAACATCATCTTTTTCTGAAGCCTTTAACATTTCCATAGTTACTTTATACTGAGATAGCAGCTTTACCTTTTCAGGCGTCTTATCTTCCTCGCCCATAGAAGCCCAAATATCCGTGTAAATGGCATCCGTTCCTTTCAAATCTTCTATATTATCTGTAACAACTATCTTAGCACCGGTAACACCAGCAATATCATTGGCTATAGCAAGTACTTCCGTATCGGGCCATAACTCTTTTGGGCCGTATGCTATATATTTCATACCCATTTTTGCGCAGCCAAACATCAATGCATTGGACATATTATTTTTCGTATCTCCCACAAATGTTAAGCAAATATCCTTTAGCGGCTTCTTCGTATGTTCTTCAAGTGTTATAAAATCCGCTAATACCTGAGTAGGATGATCTTCATCCGTCAGCCCGTTCCAAACGGGTATTCCAGAACACTCTGCCAGTATTTCTACAGTAGTTTGATCATATCCTCTAAATTCTATGCCATCAAAAAATCTGCCGAGAACCAATGCACTATCTTCAATAGATTCCTTTTTTCCTATCTGTGAATTAGTAAGGTAAGTTACATGTGCACCCTCGTCATAGGCAGCTACTTCGAAAGAGCATCTTGTCCTTGTGGATGTTTTCTCAAAAATTAGAGCTATATTCTTTCCCTCTAATAATTTTTCTTTAGATCCTGATTTTTTTTTACTTTTTAATGAATGACCGAGATCTAAAAGATATCTTATTTCGGAAGGAGTAAAATCCAACAATGTTAAGAAGCTTCTTCCTTTTAAATTCTCCGGCATAATAAAACCCCCAATTTATATTTATACATTTATTGTGTTTATTTATACATTTATTATATAAAAAAATCCTTGCTTACACAAGGACTTTTTTATATTTATACGTATTTATTTATAATCATTCTATAAATTGGCCTATATTTCTGAATTTTTCATATCGGCTAGCCAATAATTCACTTTTTTCTTTTATACACAGTTTATTCAAAGTCGAAACAAACCTATCTTTTAATATCTTTGCCACAGCTTCTACATTTTTTTGAGCACCTCCGCTGGTCTCCTTAATTATCTTATCAATAATTTTCAATTCAAATAGATCTCCGGAGGTCATTTTCATTACTTCAGCAGCCTCTTTTGCTCTAGAAGCATCCTTCCATAATATGCTGGCAAAGCCTTCAGGAGAAAGAATTGAGTAAATGGAATTTTCCAGCATCCATACTTCGTCTGCAACAGCAAGCGCCAGTGCTCCTCCACTTCCGCCCTGCCCAATAACAACAGATATAATCGGCACCTCCAGATTCATCATTGTTATGAGATTTTTTGCTATAGCCTCACCCTGTCCTCTTTCTTCGGCACCAACTCCGCAATATGCACCTTGCGTATCCACAATGCATATAACAGGCCTATTAAACTTTTCAGCCTGTTCCATCAATCTCAGAGCCTTTCTATATCCTTCAGGGTGCGGACATCCAAAATTTCTGAATATATTCTCTTTTGTGTTTTCTCCTTTTTGCTGTGCAATAACTGTCACCGGTTTTCCGTCCAATGTGGCTATTCCACCTATTATTGCAGGATCATCGGCAAAATTTCTATCACCATGAAACTCCATAAAATTATCAAAGATTCTATCTATATATTGCTTGGCAGATGGCCTATCCATAGCACGAGCAAGATTAACCTTTTCCCATGCTTCCTTCTCTTTATTAAACCCAACAGCCATATCTCATCTACCTCCTTCTATGAAGCAGCAAAATTTCTGCCAATTTATTTTTTAATTCTTTTCTTGGAATGATCATATCAATAAAGCCTTTTTCCAAAAGAAATTCAGAGGTTTGGAAGCCTTCAGGCAATTCCTGCTTAATAGTATCCTGTATAACTCTTTTTCCTGCAAAACCTATTAATGCCCCAGGTTCGGCGAGTATTATATCACCAAGCATTGCAAAACTTGCAGTAACACCACCCGTTGTAGGATCTGTAAGTACAGTTATATAAAGAAGTTTCTCTTCATTATGTTTTGCAAGTGCTCCACTAACCTTTGCCATCTGCATCAATGAAACAATCCCTTCCTGCATTCTTGCTCCACCTGATGCAGTAAATATTACTACAGGCAATTTGTTATTTGTGGCATATTCAATAGCCCTTGTTAGTTTTTCTCCTACAACCGTACCCATACTGCCCATCATAAAGTTACTGTCCATAACCCCTACTACTACTTCGTTGCCTTTAATTTGTCCACTGCCAGTTACTACCGCCTCATTTAATCCGGTAATGTCCACAATAGAAGCTACCTTCTTCTCATAGCCTTTAAAGCTTATAGGATTGTCACTTTTCATATCTTTATCAAATTCAACAAAAGTTCCCTTATCAACTATATAGTCAATTCTGTCTGCAGCTGAAAGTCTGAAATGATAGTTACAATTACTGCACACATTATAATTTTCTTCTACATCATGCTTATATAGGATTTTGCCGCAGCTGTTACACTTTACCCACATACCGTCAGGTATTACAGGCTTTTGTTCTTCTTTATTATGTTCTAAGGTTGTAGTACTTACAGTGATATATTTTTGCTTCTTAAATAAATCCTTAATCATTCACTTTTCACCAACTTATCCTTTAAAAATGAAGTATCGTAATCACCTGCAGTAAAGCTTTCATTATTTAATATATCATACTGAAATTCTACATTTGTCTGTACGCCCTCTACTATCATTTCACCCAACGCCCGTTTCATTCTTGCTATTGCCTCATTCCTGTTATCCGCATGCACAATGAGCTTAGCTATCATGGAATCATAATAAGGCGGAATGACGTAGCCTTGATAAACGGCACTGTCTATTCTAACCCCCGGTCCTCCCGGCATATGAAGACCGCTAATTTTTCCAGGAGACGGTCTGAAATCTTTGTTCGGATCTTCAGCATTTATTCTGCATTCAATGGAATGACCTTTAATGACTATATCCTCCTGTTTCACATCAAGCTTTTCCCCAGCTGCTATTTTTATTTGCTGCTTAACAATGTCAATTCCTGTAATTGACTCGGTTATAGGATGCTCTACCTGAACTCTTGTGTTCATCTCCATAAAATAGAAATTTCTTTCCCAGTCCACAAGAAATTCTATTGTTCCTGCATTGTAGTAGCCAACACTTTTAGCAGCTTTAACGGCAGTTTCTCCCATTATCTTTCTCATTTCGCTATCAAGCAGCAATGAAGGTGCTTCTTCAAGTACCTTTTGATTTCTTCTTTGGATGGAACAATCTCTCTCACCAAGATGAATAACATTTCCGTATTGATCCCCAAGAATTTGGAACTCTATATGATGAGGTTTATTAATGTATTTTTCCATGTATAAGGTGTCATCCGCAAAACAAGCCAGAGATTCAGACTTAGCTGTATTGTAGGCCTTGAGCAATTCTTCTTCTGAAAAAACAATTCTTATGCCTCTTCCTCCGCCGCCTGCAGCTGCCTTTATCATTACAGGATAACCAATTGTTTCAGCCATGCTTAAAGCATGCTCTTCGCTGTTTAATGCACCGTCTGAACCCGGTATTACAGGTATGCCTGCTTCTTTCATAACATCTCTTGCATTAGCCTTATTTCCCATTAAATCTATTGCATCTGAATCAGGTCCGATAAACACAATATTGCATTCCTTGCACATCCTTGCAAACTTACTGTTCTCTGACAAAAAACCAAAACCGGGATGTATGGCCTCTGCGCCGGAAAGCACGGTTGCACTTAATATATTTTGTATATTTAAATAACTGTCTTTTGAAGCCGCCGGTCCAATACATACTGCTTCATCTGCAAGTTGAGCATGTAATGCATCCTTGTCTGCCTCCGAATATACTGCAACAGTAGCTATATTCATCTCTCGACAGGCTCTTATTATGCGAACGGCGATTTCTCCTCTATTTGCTATCAGTATCTTCTTAAACATGTCACCGCCTCCATTACTTGCCGACAATGAACATTATTTCGGCTTCACAGGCCTTTGCGCCGTTTACCGTTGCCACTGCCTTGCCTACACCTGCCGGTCCTTTAACCTTTATAATCTCAACCTCAAGCTTAAGCACATCTCCAGGTACAACTTTTTTTCTGAACTTAGCCTTATTTATACC
>JAEZDX010000213.1 GCA_023417975.1 Bacillota bacterium | reverse complement strand
CCGCCAATTCATTCTTATGCCCTTCAAGAACTCCCTGCTTGTCCTTTAAATCGGCCATAATTTTTTTATCATAGTTTGCCATTTTATTTATTGCTTCTATTCTTGAAATTAAATCTCCAAACCCTTTTGCCTCTAGAACAACGGATAAATAGGTAGTTTGTCCATGTTTATAGATTTCTCTAAGTCTTTCATCCATTAATTCTTGCTGTTTTGTTTCATCTTCCTGTGCTTTTACAATTTTTGTTTCTGTATCGTTGGTTTCGTTTTCTATTTGGTTAGCTTCTTCCTTGTGCTGCTTTATTTCTTCCATAGTCTTTATAATCTGCTCATCCATTGTTTGCAGTTGTGCTTCGATAGCCTCTCTCTTATCCTGTACCTGGTTAAGCTGTTGTTGATTATTTTTTAATTCGTCTTTTAGTGGGTCTGCATATGTAACTACAGGACTAAGTGCCATAAATATGGCGAAGGCTAAAACGAAACTTTTTTTTCTGTGCATTACATCACTCTCCTTAGGAATTGCAACCAAATTTACTCAATCCATATGCTTGCAAAATGACTTTCTACTGTGCAACTTATTCCATTATAAATGACATTTATGAATGAAATATGAATATTATATGAAAATTCAACAATTACCACAAATTACTAAGAACGTACGTTTTTTCAATGTAATTGTTTAACTAAAAGCATTCTCATAAAAAAAACAGTTCACTATTATTATAGTACAATAGCGAACTGTTTTCTGTATACTATATTACATATTTTCTATACCTACAACATCATAACCTGCATCTTCTACTGCAGCCTTTATTTCACTATCTTCTGCACTTCCATCGAAAACTGCACTTTTTGATGCTAAATCAACCTCAACACTTTTAGTTCCGTTTAGCTCACTTAAAGCCTCCTTTACATGTCTTACACAATGTGCACAACTCATTCCTTCAATTAATATCTTTTTCATTTATTATATCTCCTTTCATTATGGCCTGAAGCCTTTTAATCTTAATGCATTTAATAAAACCGACACTGAACTGCAGCTCATAGCAGCTGCTGCAATTATAGGATTCAGTAAGTGTCCTCCAAAGAAATACCATACTCCCATTGCTACGGGAATACCTAGAGTATTATAACCAAAGGCCCAGAAAAGATTCTCCTTTATATTTAATATGGTTTTCTTACTCAGTTTTATAGCAGTAGGTACGTCCATAAGGTCACTTCTCATTAGCACAACATCTGCGGATTCCATGGCTACATCTGTACCTGAACCTATGGCAATCCCTATATCTGCCTGAGCCAAGGCGGGAGCATCATTGATTCCGTCTCCTACCATAGCAACTTTTTTATTAAGAGCTTGAAGCTTTTTAACTTCATTTGCCTTATCCTGAGGAAGAACTTCTGCAAGTACTACATCAATTCCTACCTGCTTTGCAATAGCCTCAGCCGTCTTTTTATTATCTCCGGTAATCATAGCCACTTCTATCCCCATGGAATGTAGCTTTTCTATAGCCTTTTTACTGCTTGACTTAACTGTATCAGCTACGGCAATTATTCCAATTAGTATTCCGTTTGAGGCAGCATACATAGGAGTTTTTCCTTCTGCTGCAAGTGCATGAGAATCATTTTCCAATTCCTCTAGGCTAATTTTATTTTCCACCATAAGCTTTTTATTTCCCAATAAAACCTTATTACCTTCAATAACTACTTGTATACCATGTCCCGGAACAGCTAAAAATTCATCAACTCTTTTAAATTCCAGTCCTTTTTCTTCAGCATCTCTAACAATAGCTTCACCAAGAGGATGTTCGGAGCCCTTTTCTGCACTGGCAGCTAGTTGAAGCAGATAGTCTTTATCAGTTTTTTCAGTGGTGACAATATCTGTAACCTTAGGTTTACCTTCTGTTATAGTACCGGTTTTATCGAACACTATAGTATTAATCTTATGTGCAGTTTCCAGTGCATCGCCACTCTTAATAAGCACACCATATTCGGCTCCCTTTCCGGTTCCAACCATAATGGCCGTAGGGGTTGCCAGTCCAAGTGCACAGGGGCAAGCAATAACAAGAACGGAAATGAAAATTGTTAGTGCAAAGGTAGGTGTCTTTCCTTCAACAAAATACCAAAATAATGCCGAAACAAGTGCAATTGTCATAACTATAGGAACGAAATACCCTGAAATAATATCTGCAAGCTTTGCAATAGGAGCCTTGGAACCTTGTGCATCTTCTACCAGTCGTATTATTTGTGATAATGCAGTATCCTTACCTACCTTAGTAGCTTTGTATTTTATAAAGCCGGTTTTATTGATACTTGCTCCTATTACCTTACTTCCCACAGTCTTTTCTACAGGTATGCTTTCTCCTGTAAGCATTGACTCATCTATAGAGGTCATACCTTCCACAACTTCTCCATCAACAGGAAGCTTTTCGCCGGGCTTTACTATTACTATATCACCCACTTCAACCTCATCTATCGAAATAACTATCTCTTTATCATCTCTCAGTATAGAAGCTGTCTTAGGAGCAAGTCCCATTAATTTCTTAATAGCCTCTGAAGTCTTTCCCTTAGTTACCGATTCAAGATATTTGCCCAAGGTAATCAATGTTAAAATAACACCTGCAGACTCAAAATACAGCTTAAAAGCATAGTCTAAATTGCCAATGAAAATTTGATAAGTGGCAAAAATGCCGTATAAGAAAGCGGCTGATGTGCCCACTGCAATAAGTGAATCCATATTGGGACTTCTTTTTATCAATGTTTTAAATCCAACTCTAAAAAATTTATTTCCAACAACCAACACGGGAGTCGCCAAAACAAGTTGTATAAGAGCAAAATTCATAGGATTAGCCATTGGATCTATAAATACAGGAAGATCATAACCCAGCATGTGACCCATAGATATTATTAAGAGCGGAACTGTAAATACAGCCGAAGTAATAAATCTCCTCCAAAGCGCCTTTATTTCAGCTTCCTTCTTTTCTTTATCCGCATCTATACTTACTTCTTCCTCCAAAAGCTTATAACCTGCCTTCTCAACCGCAGCTTTAATATCGGATGTACGCACCAGAGAGGGGTCATAACTCACCACCAGCTTTTCAGTGGCATAATTAACATTTGCCTCTTCCACCCCGTTTAGTTTTTTCGCAGCACGCTCTACAGCTTTTGCACATGCTGCACAAGTCATACCCTCAACTTTCAATACCTTACTCACTGTATCACTTAAAGCCTTATAACCGGCCTTTTCAATTGCTGATTGTATATCTGAAAGCTTAACCTTAGAATCATCAAAAGCTATGCTCAGCTTTTCAGTAGCATAATTAACATTAGCTTCAGCTACTCCATCCAACTTTTTAGATGCCCTTTCTACAGCTCTTGCACATGCAGCACAGGTCATACCTTCAATTTTAAGAACTTTTTCCGTCATAAATAATCCTCCTTTCTTGTATACACACTGCGTTACTATTTATCCATGAGCTTCTCCAATATTCCCATTATTTCTTCCAGCTTCTCTTCGCCATCATTATGTAAAACAGCATTTTTTACACAGTGATTCAAGTGCTGTCTTAAAACTAACATGTTTGCCTTTTTTAAAAGAGATTGAGCTGCAATAATTTGATTGGATATATCCACGCAATATCTGCCTTCTTCAATCATTTTAATTATTCCTTCTATTTGTCCCTTTGAAGTTTTTAATGCTTGTAATGCTTTTTTCCTATCCTCTGTCATATTATCACCCTTATACCGTTTTACCCCCCTCCCCAGGGGGGTGTCTATATTATAAAATATAAATTGATAATAATCAATAGCATTACTTCAATTTATATTCTTTTACTAGGTTATTGTCCTCCACCTTCCATCCGCTGCCGTCAAGCTTATTTAAATCCAGTCCTGCAGCAGTAAGCGGTTTGGAATCCAGTACGAAAACTATATCTGAAGATGTAGTTCCTAAAGCTTCAGTCCATTGAACCTCAAAGCCTTTTCCTAATGAAATTACATACTTTTTTGAATCACTATTATATGTTATTAAACTGGAATCAGTCTTAATAATATTTTTCATAGCATCTTCAAAGCCTTCTGTCTCTTCCTTTTTGTCCCCAACATTGTACGGCTTTACCAATCTGTTAGGCAGTTGTTCTCCCGCTTCCTTTTCAGCCGGCTTATACAGCCATTGATTCGCATCAAGCTTCTTAACATCGAGTCCTGCATTTATAAACGGATCAGCCAACATAACCATAGCCAAATCAGCAGTATTGGCAGATGTGTCTTTAGTCCACTCAAATTTTTCACTATTATTCAATTTTAATCCCCAATGTGAAAGTGCCGCATGAAATCCTATTTTATCCTTATCGGCTTTAAGGATCGCACTGAAAGATTTATAGGCTTTATCTCCAACTTCACTGCCTGTTGAATTACTTCTACAGCCTGACAAACCTGCTCCAATGGAAATTGAAAGCGCAAGTGCTAATATTTTTGAATTGTTTTTCATAAACAAACTCCCTTCTTTTTCATTATGCCCTAATTATAAAAAAACTTTGTGAAGATGTAATGAAGATTTTAATTATCTATCACAAACGCAAAAAAACGCACAGAGACCTTATGGTTAGTCAACCGTGCGTTTATCCGCATATGAATCCGAATCTAATATAAAATAATAAATATAATTCCGCTAATAATTACTTACAACTGAAAAAATAATTACAATGGCCAAAATAACTAATGATAAGTTAATTAGTTTCTTTATAAACTCATCCGTCCACATAAGTATCAGTCCCCGGTTTCCTTAATGCTGATATAATATTCATACTTTCAATCCTTTCACTTTCTTAACTCAAATTTATAGCCCACACCCTTAACTGTTGCTATTAATTCACCCAAATTTCCAAGTTTGGTTCTTAACTTTTTAATATGAGTATCAATGGTTCGTATATTGCCTGAATAATCATAGCTCCAAATTGCATCCAGTATTTGGTGCCTAGTAAGTATAATATTTTCATTGGCTGCCAAATATGTGAGAAGTTCAAATTCCTTGGGGCTTAAATTAATAATTTCTCCATCAACCCTTACAACTCGGCCGGGTTCATTAATTTCAAGGCCTTTACAGCATTTATTGCATTTGCCATAGCTGAGCTTTTTCCTGGCATAAGTGCTAAGCTCTATTTTTCCCACCTTCTTTCACATAATATATTCTTCTTACTTAATTTAATTAAAAAGGTGTTCTTCATTATATAGAACACAGAAAGTCTATTTCATTCTTCCTTCACAAAAAATCCTTGAAGCTTGGATATTTTGTTCGAAACAATGGAAGACTTTTATTGTGTTCTATATAGTTTACTCTTGAACACCTTTCTAATATGATTTATTGCTTTTATTATTCAAACCTTAATGCATCTATTGGATTCAATTTAGAAGCCTTATTGGCAGGATATATTCCAAATACTATACCAACAAGAACAGAAAAGGCAAATGCAGCTACTACTACTCCGTTAGATATTACAATAGTCGTCCCGAAGATTCGCTGACCAAAGTAAGAGCCTACATATCCGAGTAACACTCCTATAATACCTCCTAGCCCACTAACGCTGGCGGCTTCAATAAGGAACTGTAGAAGAATAGATCTTCTTTTAGCTCCTATGGCTTTTCTGGTACCTATCTCTCTAGTTCTCTCAATTACCGATACAAGCATAATATTCATTATACCTATTCCTCCTACTATAAGAGATATTGCTGCTATTCCTACAAGCATTGATGTCATACTCTTTGTAGTTGAGGTAGCTGTATCTAAAAGACTCGTTTGACTCATAACCCTGTAATAGCTTCGTGTGGAAGCTGCATTACTTGTATCACTGCTTATTTTATATTTTTTATTCAAAAACAGAGTAAGATATGACATAGCAGTATCCACTTTTTCCTTGTTCTCTGCTTCAATATAGAAAGTTCTTGGATTAGAAGACTTCAAAAGTCTTTCACCTGTGGAAATCGGTACAATTATTCTGTCATCGCTGGAACCGGCACTGGAGGTCCCTTCTGCCTTTAGCACTCCTATAACAGTAAATTCAATTCCATTTACATACATTGTGTTTCCTACAACATTGGTATACCCAAAGACATTTTCAGCTGTTTCCGGTCCTATTACAAGTACATTATATCTATTATCTACATCTCTTTGAGCAATAAATCTACCTGCAGCAACTGTCAGCTTTCTGATTTCCTCATAGTTTGGCGTAGATGCTTCCATATTTGTGGTGCTGGACTCCGTACCGGCTTTTATGTTGACACTTCCCGATACTAATGGAGCAATTTCCTTTATACCCGGTTTCGTCTTAAGCTCTGTAAGCTCTTCGTTACTTATTGTAGGAGTTCTGTTTCCAGTTATAGTTACAGTAATAAGGTTTGTTCCAAGCTTTTCTATCTGATCGCTGATTTGCTTTTGCGTTCCCTGTCCCATACCTACAAGAATTATCACTGAAGAAATTCCTATAATTATTCCAAGCATTGTGAGAAAGGATCTCATCTTATTGCTCCAGACGGAAGTAAGCGCAACCTTTATCAATTTCGTCAGCTTCATACTCCCACCTCTTTCCCCTTCAATGTATCGGAAGTTATTCGCCCGTCTTTAACAGTTACCATTCTTTTTGCATAGGCTGCTATTTCTCTGTCATGGGTAATCATAATTATAGTATTGCCCTCTTCATTTAGCTCCGTTATCATCTTCAGCACTTCCTTGCCCGTCCTACTATCAAGTGCACCGGTAGGCTCATCAGCCAATATTATTTGAGGTTCGGTTACAAGTGCTCTTGCTATAGCAACTCTTTGCATCTGTCCCCCTGAAAGTTCTGTAGGTTTATGTTTTATATGACTTTCCAATCCAACCTTTTTAATGGCAATAATGGACTTTTCTTTTATTTCCTTATTGGAATATCCAGCGTACAACAGCGGTAATTGAACATTTTCAAGTATGTTCAACTTGGGCAGTAAATTATAATTTTGAAATATAAAACCTATTTTTTTATTTCTTATGTCCGCCAACTTATTGTCACTGCATTTTGTATTCAGCCCATCAAGTATATATTCTCCTTCTGTTGGTTTATCCAAGCAACCGATAATATTCATCAGTGTTGACTTTCCAGCTCCGGAAGGTCCCACAATTGCAACATACTCACCTTTACATATAGTCAGATTAACATTATCCAAGGCTTTAAACGTATTGCTGCCCATCTTGTAAACTTTATTTATTTTAGTCATCTTTATCATTTCTTTTTCCAAGGAAACCGGCATACTCTCACTCCATTTCTAACAATATGAAAGAACCTTCCTTAGTTCCTTCCGCCTCGTTGACCTCCGCCTATAGATTGTCCTCCACCCATGGCTCTTGAGAATCCTCCTGATTGACTTCTCATCATATTGCTTTCCGTGCTTGAATTTACTTGTGGCAGCTGTACAATCAGCTTTTCTCCTTCTGTTACTCCTTCCAGAACTTCAACATAATTTTGATCTTCTAATCCAGTCTTAATCTCGATAAGTCTTCCATTAACGGATGGTAAAGCAGCAGCACGCTGTGCGTTTCCATTATTCTCAGCTTGACCCATTCTTCCTGAGGCATTAAAGTTTCCTCCAAAACCGCCGCTTCTTCCGCCTTGTGCTCCGTTTCTTCCCGTTCTGTTGCCTGTTCCTTGACCTCCTCCCTGTCCTCCATTTTGTCCTGGAGAGGGATTTTGTCCCTGATTAGAGTTTCCCTCATTATTACTTGGCAGTTGTCCCATTGCCTGTCCACTAGATGGAACCATTACATATTTCTTTCCGCTTCTTTCAATCAAAGCCTCATAAGGTATTACTAATGCATTCTCTTTACTTGCAGTTGTAATATTTACAGTTGCATTCATTCCTAATTTTATGCCTTCAGGATTTTGAATAGCAACAGTTACGTCATAGCTTGTTACATTATTTGACGTGTTACCGGTAGGAGATATATATTCAACCGTACCATCAAATGATTTTCCCGGAAGAGATCCAAAAGTTAATTTGGCCTTCTGTCCGCTCTGCACTTTTTGAATATCCAACTCATCAACGGAAACTTTGACTTTCAATGAATTCGGATCAATTATTGTAAACAAACTCTTTCCCGATTGCACATTATCTCCGTTCTCACAATTTTTTGCAATAATCAACCCATCAGCAGCAGCCTTAACTGTTGCACCATCTCTTACTTTTATGTCACTGCTTAGTTTATCCTTAGCTTCCTTAAGTGAAAGGTTAGCTAAAGTAAGCTGATCTTGCGCAGAAGCTTTCTTTTCATCTGTATCTGCCTTGTTTAGCTGATCTTGCGCATTCTTAACTTGTAGCTGCTGCTTTGTAACATTATTTTGAGATTGCGTTACATTTTCTTGCAGTTGGTCATTGCTCACTGTGAAGAGAGTTGAGTCCTTCTTTACAGAATCACCTGCTTTTACATTTATTCCGCTTACAGTACCACTTGTAGGAGCCGTTATATCTTTGCTTGTGCCAGCAAAAACTGTCCCGGTACCTTGAATACTGACCTCTATGTTTCTCTTCGAAGCCGTCATTGTTATATAGGCTGGTGCTGACGTCGTAGCTTTTGTTCCCCTCACCTTTTGATATATGAAATATCCGCCTGTTCCTACTCCCCCTATAATTAAGCACGTGATTAAGATTTTAATAACTAGTTTTTTCAATCTTATTCCTCCCCATGAACCATATTGATAAGTATAAGCATTGTTCTATATAGAACACATTAATAATGTCATATTGTAACAAACAAAATATCCAATCTTCACGGATTTTTGCTAAGGCAGAATATAAAAGACTTTTTGTGTTCTATCTATATATAGATAATGCTCATATTAGATGGTAATTTGGTGTCAACTTTATGAACATTACGTTAACACATTTTTTCAATATAATATAACTGTTCTATGCAGTTTCTACCTATATATTTTATATATTTATTTTAGCAAAATCTCCGCAAAACTGTGGCAAATTTATGGCATACACTTATTTAAATGGCATTATGACTCACCTGAGTAGTAAAATATAATTAAATCTCACCTAAAGTTACTGTAATTGACAACTAAACAATGATACTTGATAATGAAAGCATATTTTATAAAATTGAAAACAAAAGGCTGGTGATTTATTATGAACAAAAAATTAATATATATAGCTGACGATGAAGTGAGAATATGCAGTATTATAAAGTCTTTTTTGGTAAAAGAGGCTTTTGATGTAGAAACCTATAACACCGGCAAGGATATTTTAGAAGCTTTTATAAAGAGGCCAGCTGACATGCTTATAATTGATATAATGATGCCCGGAATGGATGGATACTCACTTTGTTCTTCCATAAGGGAATTCAGCAATGTTCCCATAATAATAGTATCTGCTAAAGATAGTGAACTAGACAAGATAGCCGGTTTGACCTTAGGCAGTGATGATTATCTCACAAAACCCTTTAGTCCGATGGAGTTAGTAGCAAGAGTAAAGAGTATATTCAGACGAATAGAGCTTGATAAAAAAGCTATCCACAACAGTGATATAATTAAATTGTCCGACGTAGTAATATATCCTGAAAAAAAACAAGTGCAATATGGGAATAAAATCATTAATCTCACAATGATGGAGTTCAGTTTATTTTTGTATCTTGTAAGAAATAAAGAAAAGGCTATAGGTAGGAATGAGCTGCTTCAAAATGTATGGGGATTTGAAACAGAAGTTGAGACAAGAGCTACAGATGATATGATAAAGAGAATACGAAGAAAGCTCTTAGATGCAGGTTCATCTGTGAAAATTGAGACCATTTGGGGTTTCGGCTTTAAAATAAGCGATAAGGAATGATATCAATTGAGAAAAAAAACAATAAGACAAAGTATCTTTGCCTCCCAGCTTATAATTATAATTTTTTTCTTTTTCCTTGTTACTACCGTTTTTAACGTTGCTGCTAAAGCAAATATAAGAAAGCAGACCTTTAACCATTTATTTAGGATAGGAAATAATATTAAAAAATCTATGTCCAGGGACCTTCCGAATATATCAATAGATTTAAAAAATGAGGATGCTTTCATTCGTTATTATATGAGGATTAACCGATCATTGGGGCCAACTTTATCCGTATTAAATGCGGAATATGCTTTTTTAGATGATAATCAAAATATAATTTATCCTACTACTAAGCTATTTGGAGATATCGAGGTATTTAAATCCAATATAGTTGACAAGTCAATTCAATCCATAAAAATTTCAAAAAGTAATAAATCCACCTTTTCCGACAGCGGGCTTCAATATGCTGCAGTACTTGTGCCTGTGGGGAGTAAGAACGATCTTGGAATTAGCTATATTTTAATATATTCCAGCATAGAAAATATTAAAATATTTCAAAGCTCTGTCAATATAATTTTAATTTTTATTGTTGTCATTACTGGGATTATTGCTATCATTATTTCCATATACACGTCAAAAAACATATCTAAACCTATAATGCTTTTATGTGAGCACGTAAGTAATATAGGGAATAGAAACTTTAATGCTCGAGTTTCGGTAAAAGGTAGCTCGGAAATAGTAGAGCTATCCAACAATATTGACACAATGACTGATAAATTGAGGGATTATGATAATGCTCACAGAACTTTTCTGCAAAATGCTTCACATGAGTTACGAACACCGCTAATGTCAATTCAGAGTTACGCTGAAGGTATTAAATATAATGTACTTGAAAATAATGATAGTGCCATTGACATAATAATAGATGAAAGTAAGAGACTTACTTCTTTAGTAGAAGAACTCCTATACCTGTCAAGGGTAGACTACATTGACGAATATTACAATATGGAAAGTATGCCTTTAGTTGACTTAATTTACGGTTGTGTTGAACGGATAAACAGCATAGCAATTAAGCAAGGCATAGAAATATGCTGTAATATATCGAATACAAATGTCATGCTTCAGGCTGATGAGGAAAAGCTATCCAGAGCGCTTATAAATGTGCTGTCAAACTGCATAAGATTTGCTAAATCAAAAGTGAGTATTACATGTACCACAACTGACAATGCTGTGAATATAATTATTTGTGATGATGGAGACGGCTTTAGCATGGATGAACTTCACCACATATTTGATAGATTTTATAGAGGAAAAAACGGCAACTTTGGCCTTGGACTTACAATCGCCAAAAGCATTATTGAAAGACATAATGGTCAAATTACTGCTGAAAACACCGAAAACGGAGCTCAATTCAATATTAATTTAAAACAAAAAGCGCTATAAGCGCTTTTTATTCATTCACTACATTTTGAGCCTTTCCGCATAAGAAAGCTTCCAAATTACTTATTACAACGTTCAAAAGCCGCTCTCTTGTCTCCCTAGGAGCCCAAGCTATATGCGGTGTTATATATATATTGTTAGCTTTGAGCAGAGGATTGCTTTCACTAATTGGCTCTGTTGATACAACATCAACTCCGGCAGCATACACTTTTCCTCTATTCAACGCATCTGCTAAATCTTCTTCAACAATAAGCTGTCCCCTGGAAGTGTTGATAATGATAACTCCATCCTTCATTTTCGCTATATTTTCCTTATTTATTATTCCTTTAGTATCCTCAAAAAGAGGACAATGCAAACTTATAATATCCGCCTGTTGAAAAAGCTGCTCCAATTCTACATATCTCATCTTGTTACTTTCAAGACTTTCATCTCTTCTTGGACTATATGCTATTACATTCATTCCAAAGGCCTCTCCTATTTTACTTACAGCCCTTCCAATTCTTCCGAAACCAACAATACCTAAGGTTTTATTTTCAAGTTCTATTAGAGGACGTTTCCAGAAGCAAAAATCAGGTACTTTAGTCCATTCTCCGGACTTAACTGCTTCATCGTGAAATGCTACCTGCTGGCATATCTCCAATATGTGACCAAATACCATCTGAGCAACGGATGCAGTACTGTAGGCGGGTACATTAGTGACTACTACACTGCACTTTTTTGCTGCAGCTATATCTACAACATTATACCCTGTTGCCGTTATTCCAATATATCTTAACTTTGTCTTTGATAATATATATTCTGTTATAGGAGTTTTATTTAAAATTATAATTTCTGCATCTCCTATTCTCTCAATAATCTTATCTTCTGGTGTTCTGTCATATATCTTTAGATTTCCAAACCTTCCCAAACCTTCCCAGGATAAATCACCTGGATTCAGAGCGTATCCGTCCAAAACTACTATATCCATAAAATAAGCCTCTCCTCCAATACATTATATTTATTCAATACCAATTCTTCAGATTTCCTATTATTCCTTTTTTACACTTGCAAAAAAATGAAAAGAGTCCTCAAGACTCTTTCATGCAAGCTTTTATTTTCTTCCCTGCTCCATAATGAATTTCTCGGCCGCCAATGCAGCAATAGTGCCATCTGCTACGGCTGTAGTAATCTGTCTGAATTGCTTTTCTCTTACATCTCCGGCAGCATATACACCTTTAATATTTGTCTGCATATTTTCATCCGTTGGTATATATCCACCTTCAGTCAATTTCACAAAATTCTTAAATAGTCCTGTTTTCGGTTCCGTTCCTATATATCCGAATACACCATCCATATCTATTATCTTTTCCTCACCTGTCTTAGTGTTTCGGATAATAGCTTTATTTACAAACATTTCTCCTTCAACATTCACAAGATCCCAATTATACATTATTTCAATCTTCGGATTGTTTTGCACTTCTTCCAAGGTAGCTTTTTCGCCTTTAAAATAATCAAATCTTCTTATCATGATTACTTTTGATGCAAACTTTGTAAGAAATAAAGCCTCCTCTAAAGCTGAATTTCCTCCGCCTACAACCCCCAAAACACTTCCTTCATAAACAGCACCATCACAAACGGCACAATAATGGACACCCCTGCTTGAAAATTTGGCTTCATTGGGAATAGGAAGTTTCTTAGGAGTAGCACCTGTCGCTATAACAAGTGCATTAGTTTTATAAATATAGCTTTCTGTTTCTACTACCTTTTCAGCATCACTAAGTTTAACATCCAAAACTTTATCAAACTCATCAATTTCTGCGCCAAGTTCCTTAGCCTGTTCACTCATTAAATCCGCAAGAGTTCCTCCCTCAACAGTCTTAAAGCCTGGATAGTTCTCTATAGTATAACTTGATCGTACCTGCCCACCAACAATTTCATTTTCCAAAAGCATCAATTTTAATTTTGCTCTGGCACCATATATGGCAGCGGTTAGTCCAGCCGGGCCACCGCCTATAATCAACAAATCTAATTCCCTTATTTCCTTACTCATAGTCGACTCTCCTTGCAAAAACTATTCCTCTAAAAGCTCATCAATTTTGGGTCTGTCAAACCCAACCACTATACTCCCATTTATGTCCAATACAGGCACTCCTCGTTGTCCTGATTTTTCAATCATTTCTCTAGCTGCCTGCGGATCCAAAGACACATTTACTTCCTTGTAATCTATGCCCTTTGAATTTAAATACTGCTTTGCTTTTACACACCATGGACATGTTGAACTTGTATATACTGTAACACTCACCTTAAATACCTCCTAAAATTTATTTTCGTTTTACTTATTATTAATACCCAACCATATAATCATCCGTTTATGCATTGCTGCCAAGAATTTACTTAACTCATATATATTATATGAGTAATAACCATAGTTTATTTATGTGTACACCATTTATCCGAACAATGTGTTTTTCTTTCACATTCCACGTAACATCCTCCACATTTAGGACAACAGCGAACATCATTTTCTTGCTGTGGTTCATAGATTTCTCCACATTCTCTGCATATATACAAACAATGCTTTGATATATAACAGCCCCCCTGAATACTTATAGCTCTCCCTTCTGTTAAGGCTAAAGCTACTTTCTTTCTTGCGCTGTCAATAATATTTTGAAAGGTCTGTCGAGATATTTGCATCTTCTCTGCGCAAGCTTCCTGACTTAACCCTTCAATATCCTTGAGCCTCATAGCCTCAAGTTCTTCAATCTTTAAGGCGATACAGCCCTCGCTGCAGTTTTCCTTACCAAAAGGAACAAAGTAGCATTCCTCTGGAAAAAACTCAACCTTTCTAAACTTAGTAGGTCTTGGCATGATACATTTCTCCTTCTAAAGAGATTTGGATAATTATTGTTACATAATGGTTATTGTCATTTGCTAATTATATTATAATATGCTATATAGTTTTTGTCAAATGCCAAAAACACTTTTTCAGAACTTATTTATATTATTACCCAGGAATATACTATTACTCCTTCTAAACTCTACTTGTATTTACCAAGCATTAAATACTTTTCCTAAGGAAAAAATATAGTAAAAGGAGATGATTTTATGGCTAATGCTAAAATAGCACCACATGAAGCTATAGAATTAAAAGAGTTTGTCCATGAAGAGATTGTTGGAATAAAGAAAATGAATACCAGTATTCAATCTGTAAAAGATGAAGATTTAAAAAACTTTATTCAGGATTTATTAAATTCTAAGAAAGCTGTGTTAAAAGAGATAAATATGCAAGTCGGAGGACAGTAGAAGGGAGGACTTGACGTGCCAAATAATCCAAATACTGAAGACAATAATAATAACAATAAAGAAAATAATAAAAACGCTAATAATGACAACAGCAGTAATCAAAATGATAGTAACAATAATAAGCAAAACGATAATAGCAACAATAACAACAGCAGTAATCAAAATGATAGTAACAATAATAAGCAAAGCGATAATAGCAACAA
>JAEZDX010000206.1 GCA_023417975.1 Bacillota bacterium | reverse complement strand
TAGGTAAAGATGTTTACTTTCACCACGAAAATAATAAGATAGGCAAAAAGAAAACCGATGGCAGTAATAAAAAGGATATTTTTGACTTCAGCAATGGACTAATTATAAATATGGATGAGGATAAAATCTATATTTTAAGGTATGAGGATATGAATAAAACAGACTTAACATCTAATCCCACTCCTAATATACAAATATATACTACAGATAGAGAAGGTAGAAATGAAAAATTGATTTTTGATGAAAAGTTAATGCCATATGGTATTAGAGTAAAAGGTAAATATGTATATTATGTGGAATTACAGGATCAACAGTTGGTTCGTTATGATATCGAAACTAAAAGTAAAAACGTGATGCTGAAGAATAAGATGCAGAATTTCAATATGCAGGAAGATTGGATATATTATAAGTGTGCAGAAGATGGAAGGTTATGGAAAGTAAAGACTGACGGCACTGCAAATACAAGACTCTCAGATGAAGAAGTTTCATCAATTAATGTTGTGGGCGATTGGATAATTTATTCTGATGCTCAGCAGCAAAACTATTATAGGATAAAAAACGATGGAAAAGAAGAGACAGAACTTAAATAAGTTCACAGTTCAGATATACATCTAGACGAGCAATAGTAATAAAGCAGCTTAAAATCACATTTACGCATTAAACATGTATAAATGTGATTTTTTTGAATTTTTAGTAAATATGCCGCAATAATTCATATAAGAAGTGTTCTTAATATTTTATCTTCATTTAAAAGCCGAATTGCTTCGTATCTAAATTCCGGCATATGAATATATGTACATCTGGTAGGTTTTATGTTTGGAGCTTCTTCTATGGCCTTTTCGAAATCAGCTTTCTTCATGCCCAAGGTTTTAACATAATCAAAAAATCCTGTTGAGGCAAATACTTTTGTAACTCTTTCAGCCCTATGACTCTGAACCTTGCTCATAAGGTACGTAGCGACTCCAACCTGTATGCCGTGAAGCTGAGGTTTTTCACAAAGTTTATCAAGAGCATGAGAAATTAAGTGTTCGCTTCCGCTGGAAGGAGCGCTGTCGCCTGCGATTTCCATAGCTATGCCGCTCATTGTCAGGGAATCTACTAGTTCTTTTAGAAAAAAATCATCCTTTATTGTTTTAAACTCTGTTCTAACAAAGCTATTTACTGCCTTTTTAGATATCATCACAGCAAAGTCATCCATAATAGTCTTGCCCATCTGTTCTTCAAACTGCCAGTCATAAAGCGCCGTAATCTTTGATACCAAATCACCGATACCTGAATATAAGAATTTTTCGGGAGCACTTCTTATTACATCGATGTCAACAATAATACCAAAGGGCATTACGGCGTTTACTGAAGTTTTTTTGCCTTCTATCATCAGGGATGCGTTAGAGCTGGAAAAGCCATCATTAGAGGTAGAAGTAGGAACACTAATAAATGGAAGCTTCCTTAGAAAGGCCATATATTTAGCAGCATCCAGAACCTTGCCGCCACCTATTCCTATTATAACTTCAGCATCCTTTTGAATAGAAAAGGCTTTATGAATAATATCTTGGATATCCACATCATCAATTTCTTCGGTAGTTAATAGTTCCAGTTCACTATTTTGAAGAGATGAGATAACTGCTTCACCAAACATATCCATAAGACCGCTGCCAAAGTAAACTGCTACCTTCTTAAAATTATTCTTCCTTATAAGATAACCTAAGTTTCCTATATTTCCCTTTCCTACATCTAGGATTGATGGTATAGCTATTCTGTGTACACTGTTTTTCACAATATCACCTTCTTTAGTATAGTAATTTATACATAGAACCCAATAAAAGTCCAACATTGTGCCGAGTAAAAATATCCAATCTTAAAGGATTTTTTGCGAAGGGAGAATGTAATAGACTTTTCAAGTTTTATATATAGTTTAATTCTAACACAAATCCTACGAAATTATTAATTTTAAAATTGTTCTCAGGAAAATGATATATAGATTGTATAATTATATGAAAAGATCTTTTCGGGCAGGTGATAATATGAATGAGGATAATACAGTTATAAGCAAAGTCGTTAATGGTGACAGACAGGCATATGGATTTATAATCGAAAAGTATGGCAGAAGGCTTTATGGTTTTATCTATAGAATAGTAGGTGATGAGAGCGATTGTCTTGACATTGTTCAGGAAACTTTTTTAAAGGCTTACGAAAATTTGAACAGCTTTAATGTTAATAAGAGTTTTGTTACTTGGCTGTTTACAATTGCAAAGAATATCACCTTTAACCATATAAAAGCAAAAAAGAGGTACTTATCAAGATATAAAGGCGATGATGTAGAGAAAGCTGGCGGCACTGCAGCGGTTGATTATCAACCGGAGGAGAAGTTTATTAAGAATACTGAAAATTCGAGGCTTATAAGAGCCATTAGTTCTCTTCCGGAAAAATACAAGGTGCTTATATGTCTCAAGTATATGGAAGGACTGAGCTATAAAGAAATAAGTAATAGGCTTAAGCTTAAGGAAAGTCTTGTAGAGTCGAGAATTTTTACTGCAAGGCAGAAGCTAATAGCCCTTATGAAGGAGGCTGAATAAATGAAGAATTGCGGAGAGCTTAACACTGATAATGAGATGGATGCAAAGCTTATGGATATGTTTGATGAGAAGCGGCTTCCTGAAGGTTTTCAACAGAAGTTACTAAACAGCCTTCAGGACATAACTGTCAGAACTGCAAATAGGAAAAAGGTGCTTACAGGAAGATTCAAAGCCATAAGTATAGCGGCGGCGGTTCTCATAGTTATTTTAATTCCTTTTAGCGGCAAAACAATATTTACCAGACTATCAAATGTTGTAGTGCCTCAATCATCAGGTAAAACTGCGGATATGCCAATGATGATAAGACTGGAGGGTACAGATTATATAGCTTCCCAAGATGTAGTTACGGATGATAGAGCTATTGGACAGGAGATAGGGAAGGTTAAGAAAACCATAAAAGATGAATTTGGAGACACTAGCTTTGAAGAAGCAACCGCAACAGCACTGCCTGTTGGGACACCTATATATTCGCTAAAAGGCATGGATAGAAAAACCGCTGTGGCAGCTAAATATATGGGTACATGGATAATATACAAGGCAGCGGGTGAGAAAAGAACTATGGCGCCGCTCTATAATGAAGACTATGCAAATGCAAAAAAAATAGTAGCTTCATATAGTATGAATAACAGAGAAGTGAAACAGGAGATTACCGATAAGAACAGTATACAAAAGATAGCTGAATTTATTAAAAATGCTAAGTCCCAAGATGAAAGCCCTTCTTATGCCAATGAGAAGCAGCTTATATTCTATTTTTACAATGAAGATGACAATGGAATAGGAAAAATAGCCGACATAATACATGTGAATTTTAATGATCCTGCTTTAGGTGGTTACATCTCATATGATAAATACTATAAAATAACTCCTGACATAATGAAATTATTGATACCGGAGAGTATAGAGGGAGGCTATGATGCTAAACTGGGGGGAAAGCGGCAAATCTATGAAATATATGCTTCTCCAAAGCTTTTAATTAGAAGATATATAAAGGATGAGGGAGCAGCACCACCTGAAATAAAGGTGTTATACAAGGGAGAAAAATTATTTAGGGACGGAAAACTTACAGAGGATAATCTTGCAGGAAATTATAAACTTGCAATTACAATGAAAGATACTACTATACAGGATAAAGTAAAAAAACAGTTTGAGAAGGAATATGGCAATATTACGGGGGCATTAAGTGCTAGCATATCCACAGGAGAGGATAAGAATACTACAGTAATGTATATAGGATTTGATAAGACTCCACACTTTGAATTCCAAGAATACGGAGAGAGTGTTATAATAGTATTATTGGATAAATAGATTTATAGGAAAAATTTGAACTTTCTTTGCAAGCTTTTCGTATAAATCAATAACAGAACAAATGAGAGTTAAAAGGGGTTTTTATCATGAAAAAATCAATTGCTGTCGGTTTAGCTGTTGTTTTATGCACAGTATTGTTTGGGTGCTCTTCGAAATCTTCTACAAGCGGTTCTTCCGATAAGTCTTTAGCAAATGCTCAGACTTCTACTGAAGAAGCGCAAGCTGATTCTGAGAAAACGCAATCGGACAGTACTTTGTCTCAAAACTCAAGTTTAGCTTTAAAGCCATCGGAAGACAGTTCTTTTAAAGCTCCAATTTCCATGAGCAGTTACGTTGACAGCACTAAGGTGTTGGAGTTTGAAGGCAAAATCGGCAGTGATTTATATATTGATATGCAATTAAAACCTACTACGAAAACTCTTGCTGAATTTTCGGATATGTATTATAACCCGAATTTGCTAAGTGATGGAAAGGTTGTAAAGAAGTTTGCGGGCACTTATTATTATTTAAAATATGAGCAAAAAATAAATATAGAAGCCTATTTGTACTCGAACGGTTACTTTTCCATATGCGAATTCGACAGCAATAAAAGATTCAACGGGTCTTTCGGAGCTTTTATAACAACTACTAAGTATATGAATGGCTCATGGAGTGACGGTAATGGCAATAATATGATGCCTTTCTATTTAGCACAAAAAAATACTTCCTTAAAAAATGAGACTATTGAAAGTCAAATTAAGACCAGTAAGACTAATGTTGGTGAATATAAAAGAATTAACAGTAATAAGGATATAGGAGCTTACCTTACAATTCCCTCAGAGGGAGGTAAACAATTTAAATTTCATATAGAGGCAAATTGGCATGCGCATATTGGTAACATTGATGGAGTGGCACAATATACTGATGACAAAAAAACGCAGGCTAAGTATCATAATGACTCTGACGGTGCTGAATTAACTTTTACATTTCAAAAAGATAAGATTAATGTTGAAGGCAATGATGTGATAAGTATTTACGGAGGGGCTAATGTAGAGCTTACAGGTGATTTTATAAAGTAAGATTTCGAAGCTGTAATCAGATACTATTCATTTCTTAATTTTATGTTATTAGGAAATGAATAGTATTTTTTCGAAGAAACTGTTGAATTATGGATTATAGACTCTAATTCCCGGGAAATATATAACAATTATTTGAAGCTATAACCGGTGCTGTAATATTTTGTTATAATATGGCATAATGTAATTGTATAAAGAAGTAACAAAGTCTATGGAGGTATGAGAATTATGTATGAGTACAAGTATGTGGAGTGTTCCATGGGAGGAATTTTTACAGGAGATAACCATCAGAAGATAATCGATGAACATGCAAGCCAAGGCTGGAGGCTTGTTCAAATTATTCCGTTATATTACACCTTAGAAGGAAGAGCCAAAAATTTTGAAATTATATTTGAAAGAAAGGTAGAATAATATGAATGAAGTTGTAAAAGAAATTAGAAACAGAAAATCTGTCAGAGTTTTTGAAGATAGGGAAGTTGAAGCTGAAATAAAGGGGGAAATAATCAATTCTGCAATTGAAGCTCCTACGGCAGGAGCTATGATGCTTTACAGTATATTGGATATCACAGATAAGCAGCTCAAGGATAAGCTGGCAGTATTATGTGATAATCAGCCATTTATTGCAAAGGCACCAATGGTACTTATATTTCTGGCGGATTATCAGAGATGGTACGATTCTTTTTCCTTTGAAAACTGTAATCCAAGAACACCGGGTAAGGGGGACATACTACTTGCCTGTGCTGATGCCATAATTGCTGCACAAAATACAGTAGTAGCAGCACAATCCTTTGGAATGGGGTCATGTTATATTGGAGATATTATAGAAAATTGTGAAACTGTAAGGGAGCTTTTAGAGCTACCCGACTATGTTTTACCGGCTGCCATGGTAGTTTACGGATATCCTGTTGACGCTCAAAAAACCAGAAAAAAGCCAATAAGATTTGAAAAGGAATATATTGTATCGGAGAACAAGTATCATAGTCTTACAAAAGAAGAGCATATTGAGATGCACCATATAAAAAATGAAAAGTCCGGGGTGGCAGAAAAGGATATAAACGAGCAGATCGTTGCTTTGTGCAATAGAAAATATATGTCGGATTTTGCAATGGAAAAGAATAGGTCTGCGGAACAATATTTAGAAAGTTTTCACAGCTGACACAATGGCGACTTGAATCATATTATAAGATTCAAATCGCCATTACAAGTGCTCGTACTATTTCACTGGAATATATATATCAAATTCGCCATTATCGCTAAATCTTCCGTCATAGAGCTCCAGTTGTGGTCTGCAATCCATTTCGCAGTCCGCTTCGGGAAGCCATGAAGTAAATATTTCGTTGTAAAATTCTCCTAAGTCTTTTATTGCACCTGAATAAGTATAAACTATATATTTACCTTCCTGTACAACCTTCGTTGTCATGCCTTGAGGCACATCTTGAAAACTTTCAACTTCCGTACAGGCAGTATAGTGAAATTGCCCTTGTGGATCCATGTCATCGTCACATATTCCATAACATAACACAGTATTGTTTTTATGTTTTATCTCTCCGTAACGTTTGTTGAACACTTCCCAAAGTGCAGGTATTTCACCCTTTTCATTGCTTCCGAAATAAGTAAGACCAACAGCCTTAAAGCTTTTAAAATTTACTATTTTTCCTTCCATAGTTCATAACTCCCCTCATTAATTGGATATTTTAATTATAACAATTAATCCTTGTCAATATTATGTCAGGGATTATTGAGCTTTATATAAATTTATAGTCTTATGGGCTTTTTCAATCACATAATTTCTTAGTTCAATGGGCTCAATAATGTACAGATAATCACTTAATGGAAAAATAACATTGCAGGCAGTGGTGAAGCTTATCATATCAATGTCGTAAGTCCAATAGTTGTCAAACTTACTGTAAGAAAGCACATTAAAGCCATCAAGAAGTTGATTCTTCTCTTGAAAAAGCTTGATTTTTACGGGATAAAAGCTATGCTCTTTATTTTGAGAAGTATGGGTAATAAACTGCTGTTTATTATCTCTCCAAAATCCTTCTAAATCAAAGTTTTTAGGCATATTGAAGCTTTCATCAAGTACCTCAATAGACTCAATACGGCTGCACTTAAAAACCCTGATATCTTTTTTCGATTCGCAAAAGGCTGCCATGTACCATTCAGAATT
>JAEZDX010000128.1 GCA_023417975.1 Bacillota bacterium | reverse complement strand
TGCTTCTGTAGGTGATGTGAGATATATAGGGCTGTTTGCAGCTGTGGAGCTTGTAAAGGACAAAAATACAAGGGAAGCTTTAGTACCCTTCGGCAAAGATGTGAACGGGATTATGGGGAAGATACTTAAGCTTTTAAAGGACAGAAAGTTTATGACGTATACACATGAAAATATAATAATAATTGCACCTCCGCTAATAATTACCAAGGAGCAATTGGAGGAAGAGCTAGTTAAATTGGATGAAGTACTTGGAATTGTAGATGAACAATTTATATAGCTGAGGTGAACGAGATGACATATGAATTCAGTTTACCCCGACGAACAATAATCGGAGATAATGCGCTGGAAAACAGCGAAAAGGTAATTAAGACTTTAGGGAAAAAAGCTCTCATTGTAACCGGCAAAATCGTAACAAGAACAGGGATAGTACAAATTTTAACCGACTATCTGGATAAATGGGCAATAGCTTATCAAGTGTATAATGATATTACCGGTGAGCCTACCGATGTGATGATTGAAGAGGGTGTAAAGACATATAAGGAAGGTGAATGTGACTTCTGCATTGCCATTGGCGGAGGAAGTCCCTTGGACAGTGCCAAGGCAATCGCAGCCATGACGGTATTGGAGGGCAGTATATCGGATTACATGGGAGTGACTATGGAGGGGAATTTTCCACCGCTTATATTAATCCCAACTACTGCAGGAACAGGCTCGGAAGCCACTAAGTTTACTATTATTACAGATACAAAAAAGGATATTAAAATGCTGCTTAAGGGGGAGGCATTACTGCCGGATGTAGCAATTATCGATGCCAAGCTTTCAATGACAGCTCCAAAAGGTGTTACCGCTGCTACCGGAATGGATGCGCTGACTCACGCTGTAGAAGCATATACTTCAAGAAAGGCAAATGCCTTAACAGATAACTTTGCCATATCAGCTGTAAAGCGAATTTTCACATATCTTCCCATAGCCTATAAAGACGGTGAAAATAAAAAGGCAAGGGAAGAAATGGCCTTGGCAGCCTACGAAGCCGGAGTATGCATAAACAATTCCTCCGTAACACTGGTACATGGAATGAGCCGACCTATAGGCGCCATGTTTCATGTAGCTCACGGAATTTCCAATGCCATGCTTATAAAACAATGTCTCACTTATATTTTGGATGGAAGCTACGAGAGATTTGGTGCATTGGGAAGGGCAATTGCTGCAGCAGATGATAAGCTGAGTGATAAGCAGGCGGCGGAGGCTTTCATAGGAAAGCTTACGGAGCTGTGTGACATATGTGAAGTTCCCACTCTTAGTGAGTACGGAATAAATAAAGAAGTCTTTGACAAAGCAGTAGATAAGATGGCTCAGGATGCCATGGACAGCGGAAGTCCGGCAAATACAATTAAAAATGTTTCCAAGCAGGACCTGCTGAACATATACAGCAAGCTGTGGCAGTAAAGGCTGGAAAGGTTAAGTTCAAACTGCTGTAAAAAGAAAATACAATAAAAAAAGAAAAGTGCTAATCCTTAATGGACGGCACTTTTTTTGATTTAAGGATTATTTAATAATTGAAATTTTATAATAGACTCAAGGTAATAGTTGAAGTCATGTATCAACATACAGTGAATAACATCCGGGAGGTAAAAATATGTTTTTTAGAATACTGAAAAAGGACTTTAGGCGAAAAAGATCTATGAATATTATCCTTCTTATATTCATCATATTGGCAACAACCTTTTTAGCAAGCAGTGTGAATAATTTGATGGCAATATCAAAATCAGTGGATTATTTTATGGATAAAGCCAAAACGCCGGACTACATTATTTCGGCATATGACAGAGGAGAAAATGAGGAGCTAGAAAATTGGCTTAATACTTCCAAAACTATAAAATCCTACGATATTGACAGAAGCACTATGCTATCCAAGGATAATATCAAGTTGGAGAGAAACGGAAGTATTGAAGATTTTGAGCCCTTTGGAGAGATTCAGCTTCAAACTCAGCCGAAGAAATATGGGAAGCTGCTTGATGATAGCGGAGAAGAAATCAATTTAAAAAAAGGAGAAATTGCTTTCTCTTCAGCTGAAAAAAGTAAGAATAATTTAAAAATCGGGGATAAAGTCATTATTACAATGGGAAATGTAAAAAAAGAATTTTCTATAGCGAAGTTTACAAAGGACGCTATTTTCGGCTCAAGTATGATGGAGATTAAGAGAGTTATTATAAGTGAGGAGGATTATGCACCTTATAAAGCTTTACAGCAAGCTGGAGCTGTAAATAGTTACTATGTAATGTCACAGGATACAGTTAAATTGGAAAAGGAATTTAATAGCCTGTCATGTAATACAATAATAAACTTTGATAAGACTATGATTAATAATACATTTATTCTTGATATGGTGCCCTCAGGAGTTTTAATTATTGTAAGCTTTTGTCTTATTCTAATTGCATTTTTAATATTAAGATTTACAATAGTTTTTACCCTTCAGGATGACTTTAAAGAGATAGGAATTATGAAGGCTATAGGTCTGAAAAATTTTGATATTAAAAAAATCTATTTAATTAAATATCTTGGAATAACTGTAGTGGGAGCAGCAGCAGGATTTGCAGCAAGCTTTCCCTTCGGCAATATATTCTTAAAGCAGCCTAAAAGCAATATTCTCATGGAAGCTTCCTCTGGAAATATATTTATTAATATAGCATGCTCCGTTTTTATAGTGTTAATAGTTCTTATATTCTGCTACACATGTACAAGAAAGCTAAATAAGTTTTCAGCTATAGCTGCAATAAGGAATGGAAGTAATGGGGAGAGCTTTAAAGGCAACAGGAGACTGAAGCTTAAAAATTATAAAAACGGCAGTGTACCTACCTTTATTGCCTTAAATGATATTTTAAGTAATATGAAGAGGTATGCAGTGTTGATTCTAACCTTCTGTATAGGAACAATTTTAATTATTATTCCTTTAAATACAATAAATACTTTTAAGGATGGAAGTATTATAAAAATATTCGGTATGAATTACAGTGATGTATTAATTGAAACGGATAGAATGGACAAATACATTACGGGTAGCAGTAAAGAAGAATACTTAAAGGATATGGAAGCACTCAGTGAGTCTTTTAAAAACAGTGGAATAGACATGAAGCTTTATGGAGGAGTAATGTATAGACTTAAATTTTATACTAAGGATAAAGATAACATTCTTCCTTTAATGGCCTTACAATCTATAGAATGTGATAACAATAATTATAATATGCTGAAAGGGAAGATGCCGGAGCTAGAGAACGAAGCGGCATTAACCGAAATTGTAGCCCAAAAGCTAAAGGTATCAATAGGGGATACAATTTATGTACAAATAGGTAAAGAGAATAAGGAGTTAATAGTAACCGGGTTATATGAAAGTATGACTAATATGGGACAATCGGTAAGAATAAGTCCTAAAATGAATGTAGACTTTAAGTATTTGGCATCCATATTCCCCTTTCAAGGTAATTTCCAGGAAAACAAGGATCCCAAAGTACTGATAGATAAATTAAAGACCAGTTATCCAAGCTACTCCTTTAAGGATTCACAGGAATATATTTCGAAATATACCGGAAGTACCTTAGACCAAGTTGATATTATGAAGAATTTAATAGTTCTTATAGTAATATGTATTAATGCCCTAATCACAATTTTAATGATGAAAATTTTCATTACTAAGGAAAAAGGAGAAATTGCAATGCTTAAAAGTGTAGGCTTTAGAGACTGCTCAATCAGATTTTGGCAGTCCGCCAGAATAAGCTTAGTTCTTGCAACGGCAATTATTTTGGGAATTATATTGTCCAACATACTTGGTCCTCTGGGCATAGGTAAGGTATTTACGGTGATGGGTGTTCATAATATCACGATAAAAGTAAAAGCCTTGGAAGTATATGTGTTGTATCCGGTTATATTGCTGGTGGTTACTACCTGTATTGCATATTTGAGTGCCGGTGCTGTTAAAAAGGTAGATTTGAAAGAAATAAATAATATGGAGTAAGGGAGAAATAAAAATGAATTCATTAAAGGTAAGGGATTTATGTAAAACCTATATTATAAATAAAATACAAAATAATGTTTTAAGGAATGTAAGCTTTGAAATTCTTGAAGGAGAAATGGTAGCGATTATGGGCCCCAGCGGCTCGGGAAAATCAACGCTTCTTTATACTGCCAGCGGAATGGATAATTTGACTGCAGGAAAGGTGGATTATTTCGGTAAGGAATTGGATACTCTTACTGCAAATGAAATAAGCGATTTAAGACTTGACGAAATGGGCTTTATTTTTCAGCAGATGCATATGTTAAAAAATCTGTCAATATATGATAATATTATATTACCTGCATATCAGTCTAAAAAAGGCAAGGACAGGAAAGCAATTAATGAAAGGGCAAAGGCATTAATGCATAAGCTCGGCATAAGTGAAATAGCTGAAAATGATATAAACCAAGTTTCCGGAGGGCAGCTTCAAAGAGCGTGTATTTGCAGAAGCTTAATTAACTCTCCAAAGATGATTTTTGCGGATGAGCCTACAGGGGCTTTAAATCAGCAAAACTCCAGGGAAGTTATGAAGGAGCTCAACGGAATCAACCAAGACGGTACAACCATCATGCTTGTCACCCATGATATGAAGGTGGCAACAAAATGCGATAGAATAATGTATATTGAAGACGGAGTAATAAAAGGTGAAATTGCTTTAGGAAAGTTTGTGGAGGAAAGCAGTTTTAAGGAAAGAGAGAGAAAGGTAAATAATTGGTTAATGGAGATGGGATGGTAATATGGTAGATTTGCTGCTGGTAGAAGATAATGTGGAACTTGCTGCTTTAATTTGCACTTTTTTAAAAAAGGATGGCTTCAGCATTATAAATGTAGACAGTGGGGAAAAGGCCTTGGAATTTCTTGAAAAGGATACTGCAAAGCTTGTGCTTTTGGACATAATGCTTCCGGGCATTGATGGATTTACAGTATGCTCATGCATAAGGAAAAATCATAATACGCCAATTATAATAATGAGTGCCAAAGTCGACAAAGAGGACAAGATGAACGGCTTTACCCTTGGTGCGGATGATTATATTGAAAAGCCTGTGGATGTTGATATTTTAAGCGCCAAGGTAACTGCATTGATGAAGAGAAATTATGAGCTTAAAGAAAAACGTACAATCATTAATTCAGGGGCTATTTCAATTAATAAAAGTGCTAATGAAGTGTATCTTGGCAAAAAGCTGTTGAATATGACCTCAAAGGAGTTCGAGCTGCTGCTTCTACTGGTGGAAAATCCGGGCAAGACCTTAAGAAAGGATTATATATTCAATAAAATTTGGGGAGCAGACAGCTTTAGTGAGGACCAAACTTTGACGGTGCATATAAAGATGCTAAGGGATAAGATTGAAGAAGATCCGAGAAAGCCTAAACGTATTGTGACGCTTTGGGGGGTAGGCTATAAATATGAAGAAATTTGATAAAGTAATAGCTGCTTTGATTGCGGTGTATTTGATTACTTCCCTTGGACTTTCCGTCTTGTTTCAAGGACGGGCTAATAACTCGGGCAGTGAATATAAAGTAGAGATAAACAGAATATATGCAGGCTTAGTAGAGGGCAAATCCTTTACTAGGCCTGATTTGGCATCCTATAAATATGTAAAATCAGTAGACTTTTTCCCTCAGTCTGAAAAGATAAGTAAAGAAGACACGGATTTGTTTTATAAGAGTGCAAATGGTTTGGAATATGAGATTAAACCTTGGTTTCGTGATGATAATTTATTAGGCTATTTGAGATTTAATTATGCAGACGGCAGTTATGACAGCGGTGCGTTATTAAAAGCAGAGGTTATATTGTTTATATTTGCGGTTATGATGCTTTCGGTGTTATTTTATGTGCGGCATTCAGTCCTCAAGCCTTTCAATACTCTCAGTGAAATGCCCTACGAATTGTCAAAGGGCAATTTTAAGGAAGATATTAAGGAAAATAAAGAGAGGTATTTCGGTAAGTTTGTTTGGGGTATCAACATGCTTAGAGAAAATTTGGATTATCATAAAATTAAAGAGCTGAAGCTGGAAAAGGAAAAGAAGCTTTTATTGCTTTCAATTTCACATGACATACAAACTCCGCTGAGTACCATTAAGCTCTACGCCAAAGTAATAGAAGAAGAGGTTTATGATACGGATGAAAAGAAGATAGCTGCAGCAAGGCAAATAGGTGAAAAGTCTTTGGAGATAGAAAATTTCGTAAAGGATATAATAAAAACCTCCAGTGAAGACATTTTGGAAATTGAAGTTAAGAACAGTGAGTTTTACTTGAAGGATTTAATTGATAAGGTTATATTAACCTATAAGAAGAAATGTGATTTGAAGATGATAGCTTTTACAGTTGAGAACTATAGTAACAGATTAATTAATGGTGACCTGGACAGGGCCTTTGAGGTTATGGGCAATATTATAGAGAACGCCTTTAAATATGGAGATGGTAGGGAGATAAAAGTATCTTTTTACGAGGAGGATTACTGCCAGCTCATTAAAGTGTTCAATAGCGGCGAAACAATAAATCAGAATGAATTCAATCATATCTTTGACAGCTTTTACAGGGCCGGCAATGCAAAAGACAAACCTGGAAACGGCTTAGGGCTTTATATATGCAAAAAAATAATGGAAAAGATGGACGGAGAAATTTTTGCACAATGCGAAAGTGAGGGCATGAGTTTTACTTTGGTGTTAAGATAGATATTATTAAATTGGGAAATATATGAGAGAAAGGGTGGTAAGGAAATGGACGTTAAAAGAAAATTGGTTTTATTCATAGCAACAAGCTTGGACGGATACATAGCCACGGAGGAGGACTCTTTAGAGTGGCTTTTCAAAGTAGAAGGTGAAGGCGACAACGGTTATTCTGAATTTATTGAAAACATTGATACTATATTAATGGGAAGAAGAACTTATGATTGGGTGATGGATAAGGAAAACGGCGATTTCCCTTACAAGCAGCAGAAGTGCTACGTTTTTTCAAGGTCCTTGAAGGGGAAAAATGAAAATGTTGAATTCGTTGATGAGGACACAGCAAGCTTTACAAACAAGCTGAAGAAGTCAGAGGGAAAGGATATTTGGATTGTAGGAGGCGGAGAACTGCTGCACTATTTTATTAAAGAAAAATTGGTGGATGAGTTTTTCATTACTGTTGCTCCAACTATAATCGGCAGAGGAATCCCGCTGTTCAAGAAAATGGATTTTGAAATGGAGTTGAAGCTCATCGGCACGAGAACATTCAATCAATTTGTGGAGCTTCATTATGAACTAAAGTAGGGAGAGAGCTTCATGAGATATAGCTATTTTATTAAAATCGTAGTATTATGCTTAGCACTAACACTAAGTAGTTCTGTATATACACAAGCATCTGTCGGAATCAATTCAAAAACGGCTGTTTACCAACAAGGTATTACAGAAAAAAATGTTACTGAAAAGGTAAAGACTTATATTACTAGCGGTCAAGGCAACAGACCGGAAGCAGACAAATTTAATTGGAGTAAAACCTTCCTGGATAAAGTTGATATTGTAAGTCTATATAAGAAGTATAAAGCTAATGGCGGCAATGGCCAGGATTTGAGGAGCTTTGCAAGGTATATGACTTATAATGCACCTATTCCTAGTGATTGGAAGGAGTTATTTAAAAAAGATTTATATGACAGCTATGGCAAAAGCGTTGTCAGATTAGAATATTTACAAGGTGACTTATATCAGGCATATGTTAAGATTAATGGCTCTGAGGTACCTTATGTTGTTGTAT
>JAEZDX010000104.1 GCA_023417975.1 Bacillota bacterium | reverse complement strand
GCACTAAGATATCCCTCATGAAAGGCTTCAAAATTTACGTATATAATTTCAAAAGGCGTGTTACCGGAGCAAGCTGATGTCTTACAAGATCTCATTAATTCTATAAATTCCGAATACGGTGTACATGCGCCTGTAGCAGTGAACGGCAGGTTTATAAATGCTATGACCCTTCTGTCCTCCTGCAGGTTTAAGGTAAAGCTTTCTATGAACAGAATGCTTTTAAAGGGCTACGAAGGGGATTACTTCTCCACCTCGGATAAGCTCATGCTTAAAGCTTGGATGAACTGATAAACTTTTGCTGTATTCCTTGCTATAACTGATAAGCTTTTGCTATATGCCTTGCTATAAGCACATTTGATTTTGCAGACATTACTATTTATATACAGCTTATATTTATAATTTAGGAGGTAATTTTGATGAGCGAACTTACTTATGAAGTTGAAACAAGAGTTTATTTTAACAGTGACGAGGAAGCCTTCTCAAAGCTTCCGTTTTTAAAGGACAGCTTGACCAATAAAATGGAGTGGGTTACATATACCTATGGTCCCAAGCTTTTTAAGGACGGCAGCCTTTTAAGAGCCTCTAAAGTGTATAAAGACGGCAATATGAAGGCTTACCTTGGATATAAAGAGCCTGATACGGGAAGCTTTTGCAATATAAGAGTTGAATTGGATGAGGACATAACCGAAGGTGTTAATGACAGCACAGTGCTAAAAGCCATTGGCGGCAAGGCTGCGTTAATAAATTCCGATAATATGGATGAAGTTTTGGCCTCTCTTGGTCACGAGAAGTTTATGACCTTTAAGGGCCATAATCTAACAGGCTATAATGCTGAGTATGATATTGCCTTAAAGCTTATGTACTGTGATATTTTGCAATATCCTATTTTGCTTGAGATTGAAAAGTCTGCAGGAAGCACCGAAGAAGCCTTGAAGGCTGAAGGGGAAATAAAGGAGCTTGTTGAGAATTTCGGCATAAAGGACAGAGTTGTAAGGAAGGAACCTCCTACTCTGCTCTACGAAGCACTGTCTAAAACCGGTGAATAAATAAATTATATAAGGGGCGTAAAGATTGTCAGTCTTTGCGCCCCTTTTGCTATAGCTTTCCTTTAAGCTTTTTTATTTGCTGAAGTCTTTCGCTTATGTTCTTCTCCAAACCTTGATTTGTAGGCTTGTAGTACTCCCTGTCCTTCAAGTTATCCGGCAGACACTGCATGTTTGTCACCTTTTCCTCGAATTCGTGGGCATACCTATAGTCCTTTCCATAGCCCAGGTCTGCCATGAGCCTTGTTGGCGCATTTCTTATCTGCAGCGGCACCCCCTCAGACAGAGTATTAAGAGCATCCTCCTTTGCCTTTTCATATGCGGAATATAAGGCATTGGATTTTGGTGCCACAGACATGTAAACAACTGCTTGTGTCAGATTTACCGTGCATTCCGGCATTCCAATATAGTGGGCGGCATTATATGCGGCCACCGCTATTTCCAGTGCTCTCGGGTCTGCCATGCCTATGTCCTCAGAGGCAAACCTTATAATTCTTCTTGCCACATATAGCGGGTCTTCCCCTGCCTCCAGCATCCTGGCAAGCCAATACACCGCCGCATCGCAATCACTGTTTCGCATAGATTTGTGCAGTGCGGAAATTATATTATAGTGCTCTTCACCCTTTTTATCATACAAAAGGGCTTTTTTATTTATGCATTGCTCCACAACCTGCTTATCGATAACTGCGCTGCCGTCACTTTTCATAGAGCTAGTAACCGCCATTTCCAAAACATTAAGAGCGGTTCTTGCATCACCGTTGGAGAACACTGCTATACCCTCCAGCTCCTCATCTTTTACGGATATGTTCATGTACCCATAGCCTCTGCTGTCTTTTATTACATTTTTAAGCAGCTTTACTATGTCTGCCGGCTCCAAGGTATTCAGCACAAACACTCTGCATCTGGAAAGCAGCGCGGAATTTACTTCAAAGGATGGATTTTCCGTAGTGGCACCGATAAGCACTATGCTGCCCTTTTCCACATGGGGCAAAAATGCATCCTGCTGGGCTTTGTTAAACCTATGTATTTCGTCTACAAAAAGTACGGTTCTCTCCCCAAGCCTTCTGCTTTCTTCTGCCTTTGTCATAACTTCCTTAATCTCTTTTATTCCTGAAGTAACGGCACTAAAGGTAATAAAATTTGCCTTGGTCAGATTTGCAATAATCATAGCCAAAGTAGTTTTTCCCACACCGGGAGGCCCCCAAAAAATCATAGAACTTATGTTATCTGAATCTATGAGCTGCCTCAGCATCTTTCCTTTTCCTATCAAATGCTGCTGACCTATATATTCGTCCAGGTTTCTTGGACGTACCCTGTCTGCAAGCGGCGACGATACTTTTATGCCGCCAAACATAGAATTTTGCATATAATTCATGGTTGACACCCTCATTTCAAGCTTAAAGAACAAGCGTTCCTATATCTTTAATTATATTAATATTTTTTTACTTACACAATACTTTTGCAGAAAGTATTCCCGCTGCCTTAGTTTCCATTTGAAATTATTAACTTTTTCAAAATATTCAATTCAAGTTTCTATTTTTATAAACCTTACGTATATATTATAGTATAGAGTTTTTTAGTCTTATCATATTCGTAATCATTAATAATGAGGAGGATTCCATGGAGGTTCAGTATATTTGGATTAGTTCGGTATCTCATTTGGAGGAATTAGCTGAAATCTACAAGAAAACAGGTCTTTGGAAAAGATTATCGGGAGATTTCGCTGTACCTGATGAATTCCCCCAGATCAGAACTCAACAATCTGCAATCCCGCTGATTTACTTTAGCAGCGGCAGCTTAGACCTTCTTCCGGATAAGGCTGTTTTTAAATCCTTTCCCCAACAAGGTGAGCAGACTGTTTCCAGTTCAGTTTATAAAAATATTCCCCAGGATGTATGCC
>JAEZDX010000096.1 GCA_023417975.1 Bacillota bacterium | reverse complement strand
GATATAAGGTTCAAAGCTTCAGAGGTGAGAGAGTAAACGGGCATTGTCCGTCTGTAGATATATTGTTTGAATCCGTAGCTAAAGAGGCAGGCAGTGATGCTGTAGGAATAATACTTACAGGTATGGGATATGATGGTGCTAAGGGATTGCTTGCAATGAAGAGAAAAGGTGCAAAGACCATTGGACAAGATGAAGCCACATCGGTTGTATATGGTATGCCCAAGGTAGCCTATGATATTGGTGCTGTGGAGAAGCAAGTACCTATAGGAAGCATAGCAAAAGTATTATATTCGCTGCTCAGTTGAATAATATGAATATACCGGCAGTGAACTGTGAATAAAATCAATGTAAGATGAGCAGTTAAGAACATGATATTTTGGGAGGTAAAGATGGAAATTTCATTATTACACAGAAGGGACAGAATTATTCTCACTACAATTCAGGCCCTGGATGAGCTTGGAATACAAGGAATATCTACTAGAGAAATAGCCAGAAGGGAAGGAATATCCGAAGGAGCAATTTTTAAGCATTTTAGGAGTAAAACCGAATTACTGCTGGCATTATTGGAATATGATTCTCAGTATGATCAAGATATAGCAAACAGTGCAAAGCTTAAGTATGAAAGTCCAAGTGAAGCAATTATATTTACCGTGAAGTCCTATGCTGAGTATTATGAAAATTATCCTCCTGTAACTGCGATAACACAGCATTATATGGTATTTGCAGCAGATGTGCAATTGGAAAAAAAGGTTAAGGAGATATTTTTTTCTAGATTGAATCATTTTCACCACATGATTAACGAAGCAAAAAATATGGGTGAGTTAAAAGAGAATACCGACTGTGAAGTAGTTGGAGACTTTATTTGGACTTACTGTAGAGACATATGTGTAAAATGGAGATTTGAAAACTTCGGATTTCCGCTAAAAGAGACAATGGTAGCAGCGGTAAAAATGCTGCTAGACGCTTTCAGTAAAGCTTAAGCATCAATATATATCAGAATAAGAAGGTATGTGGTGATAATTATGGGTGACGAGATTAATGTGAAACAAGAGAATAACGCTAGAAATGATCGCCTTGCTTTAGCCATGGGATGTATTGGAGATGGGGTAATCTGCACTGATATCCATGGAAAAGTTGAATTTATGAATATTGTGGCTGAAAACTTTACCGGATGGGATGCTGAAGACTCATATGGAAAGAATTTTGAAGATATATTTTCATTAATAAATGTAGTTACAGAAGAAAAGGTAGAAAGTCCTGTTAAAATGGTTTTGAGAGAAGCAAAAACTGTTGGACTAAGAAGCGGCACTGCACTTGTATCCAAAAATGGAAGCATAAGCTTTATATCTGCCAATTCTTCTCCAATAAGAGATGAGGCCGGTGAAATGACCGGAGTTGTAGTTGTATTTAGGGACATATCTTTGATTAAGCGAATGGAAGACAATTTGCAGGCTGAAAGAAATAATTTTAAAAATATATTCGAGGCTATGCCTCTGGGAATGATAATAACAGATAAGAACGGTGTTATAAGAGAGGCAAACCAGCCATTTATAAACATGTTGAATAATTTCAATACCGACATATTATATAAACCGATATGCGAGGTACTTAATTGTATGCATGATGAAAGTGATTCGGATTGTAAACGGTGCAGCATTATAAACACAATGGCTAAGGTTATACAAGAAGGAAAACTATATAGTGAAATAATCATGGAGCATCATGTGTTAATCGATGAAAGATCTGAAGCAATATGGTATAAAATGAATTTTACACCTGTAATAATCGATGGTGAAAACCTTGTTATGGTAATCGTAGAGGACATAAGCTATGAGAAGAAAAATGAAGAAAAACTCATAAAGTCGAAAGAGTACAGTTTAAAAATGCTGGAGAACTTTCCTACAATGGTATGGCGAGCCAATGATACTTTCGGTAATGGGTATGTAAACAGGACGTGGCAGGAATTCACAGGAATAAAAACAAATAAATCCGAAGATATGAATTGGCTTCAGGCTTTTCATCCGGATGATATGGAAAGGTGTGCCGGTATATTTAAGGAAGCGTTTGATAAACGTGTACCTTTCGAGATGGAACATAGGCTCAAAAGGTATGATGGCGTATACCGTTGGGCGATCAGTATAGGGGCACCTTTTTACGATTTGGAAAATAGCTTTGACGGATTTATTGGTGCTGTTCTCGATATAACAGAGAGAAAGCAATCAGAAGCTGAATTAATTGAAAGCCAAAGTAAATATGAGGCTCTGTTTAAAAATATGAGCAGTGGTTTTGTTTTACTAAAGGCTTTAAATGATGATGCAGGTAAATTAACAGATTTAAGGTATGTTGAGGTAAATGACTCCTTTGAAAAATTTATTGGGTGTAAGAGAAAAGATGTTATAGGAAAGAGTTTCTTCGACGTAAAGCCCAATTTAATGGACGCTGAAGATGGAATTTTAGAGGATATGAATGAGATATTGGCTCGCAAAGAGGGATATAAGATAAAGGATCATTATTATAAGGAGACGGAAAAATGGTGCTCCATATATGTATATAGTCCGGTAAAAGGTTATATTTCATTCATTATTACAGATATAACCGAGGAAAAAAGAGCAGCAGAGGTAATGCAGGAGGCTAAAGAAACTGCAGAGGCGGCAAACCGTGCAAAAAGCGAATTCTTAGCTAATATGAGCCATGAGATAAGGACACCATTAAATGGTATGGTGGGTATGATAGATTTGACACTTTTGACTGAATTGGATATCGAACAAAAAGAAAACCTCAACACAGCGAAATCCTGTGCGGCAGCCTTGTTAAAGTTAATAAACGATATATTGGATTTCTCAAAAATGGAAGCAGGTAAGCTCACAATTGAAAAGACTAATTTTGATCTTAAGGAGCTTATTGAAGAAGTTATGAGGACGCATTCGGTAACCGCAGCTAAAAAAGGCTTGGATTTGAACTATACTTTTTCAATGGGAATTCCTAAATATTTAAATGGTGATCCTAATAGATTAAGGCAGGTATTGAATAACCTTTTAAGCAATGCGCTTAAGTTTACGGAAAGAGGAGAAGTAGCAGCAGTAGTTAAAATGGTTCAAAGTAATGAAGATAATATAGAATTAAAGTTTTCAGTGTCCGATACCGGAATCGGAATCAATGAAAACGATAAGAAAAAGCTGTTTACAAGCTTCAGCCAACTCGATAGTTCATTTACAAAGAAATATGGGGGTACGGGTCTAGGACTTGTAATATCTAAACAGTTAGTTGAGAGAATGGGAGGAATTATGGAGTTTGAGAGTACTTTCGGAACAGGAAGTACGTTTTATTTCACACTAGAATTTGAAGTAGGTGAAGCTCCGCAGGAAAGAAATGATGATGCACATGCTTTGATTAGGAGAGACAGTATAGCTGCAAATGTACTTCTTGTAGAGGATGATAAGGTAAGTCAGAGAGTACTCAACAAAATGCTGGTGGAAAGAGGATATAATGTAGATATAGCAGCAAATGGTATTGATGCCATAGCTATGTGGAGCAGTAACAGCTACGATATAATATTGATGGACATCCAAATGCCGGAGATGGATGGTATAGAGGCAACAGGAAGAATACGTGATATTGAAGGCAAGGAAAAGCATACCCCTATTATAGCATTAACTGCATATGCTCTGCAGGGTGATAAGAAGAAATTTATGTCTATGGGGATGGATGGATATGTTTCAAAGCCCGTCAATATGAATGAACTATTTACTGTGATAGAACGTAATATAGGAGCTGACAATGGAAGTGATATCTCAGACAATTTAGTGCCGATGCTTCAGCAAGATGGAAGTATCATTTTTATTGAAAAGTCCGGTCGTACTCCCAAAAATCAAATTAAACTTCCGGTGTCGGAGATAAAAGCCCAATTGGAACAGCTGCGTGGGGCGGCTGAAGATGGTGATGTTGAAAAGCTGGAAATAAAAGCACATAAAATTAAAGAATTATTTAACAGCATAGAGGCGGATGAATTGAAGAGCGCAGCTTTTAAGGTGGAGTTGGCTGCAAGAAGAGGAAATGTTTCTGAG
>JAEZDX010000089.1 GCA_023417975.1 Bacillota bacterium | reverse complement strand
AAGGTAACTCCATATTCTTTTGCTATGCTGTCCGCGAAGCTGGAATACGCATATTTTATTCCGGAACTATAATCGCCGGTTCTAAAATACGTCTGAGAAGCCGAATCCATCACTCTGGCTGAAGCTATATCTGTAATAGCTCCTTCCAGACCTTTTCCGACTTCTACCCTCCATCTTCTGTTTTCCATAGCTAGAAGTATGAGAAGGCCATTGTCTTTGTTTTTTTGTCCAATTCCCCAAGAATTAAATAGAGAATTTGCATAATTTTCTATATCCGAGCCCTCAAGATTGTTGACTATAACAACGATAGATTGAGCTCCGGTCTTTTCTTCAAGTTCTTTTCCTATAGATATTAGGTAATCGGAAGTTTCCTTATTAATAATTCCTGAATAATCATTAATATACTTTGAATTAGTTGGAGTAGGAATATTTTCAGCTGCTTTTACCTCTGAAAATTTTACTGCCAAAACCAGCATTAAAAGGATTGAGGATAGAGATACCTTTCTTAATAGACTCATAACGCCTATTTAGTAAAATCTACTTTTGGAACTTCTTTTGAGCCTTCGGAAGCCTTATAATAGGGCTGTTCCCGAAATCCAAACATTCCGGCTATTATTGTAGTTGGAAACCTTCTGATTTTAGTATTGTAAGCATCCACTTTTTTATTGTAATTTTGTCTTGCTATAGATATTCTGTTCTCTGTGCCTTCTAATGCCACGGTTAGATCTCTATAATTCTGGTTTGATTTTAATTCAGGATAGTTTTCTACAATTACCAGAAGTCTTGAAAGAGCTGAAGAAAGAGCAGTATCTGCATTTGCAGTCTGTGTTATATTTTGGGCTCCTGCCAAATTACTTCGGGCAGTTGCTATATTGGTGAATATTTCTTTTTCCTGCGATGCATAGCCTTTCACTGTTTCCACTAAATTAGGAATAAGGTCCGATCTTCTTTGAAGCTGAGTATCTATGTCGGATTCAGAGGATTTTACCTGCTGATCTAAGCTTACTAGGCTATTGTAAGAGCCAATGGCAGGTATAAAAATTATTGCCAGTATAACTAATACTATGATGATCCAGCGCAATTGTTTCTTCATAGTCTACCTCCTTTTTTAACATATAAATATAGTTTGGAGAAACAGCTATAAATATACATTTGAAACTGGATATGTGTCATTAATGAAATTGTTTATCTATAATTATTGGATATTCATATCACCTATGCTAAAATGGAACGATAAATATATGTCAATTGAAATATTAATAAATTGACTTTAGAAAACAACGAATCTTTAACTTCGTAGTTTAGGAGGAGTAATATGAATTTTAAGAGCTTTTTCAGGCTGGTAGAAATCCAGACAAAGGCTGCAAGCATGATACCGTTGCTTCTTGGCACTATGTATGCGCTTTACAGGTATAACAGCTTTAAATCCATTAATTTTTTGTATATGTTAATCTCCTTGCTATGTTTCGATATGGCTACAACAGCCATCAATAATTACATAGATTATAGAAAAGCCCAAAGAACGCACGGATATGGTTACGAAACTCATAATGCAATAGTAAAGTACGGATTAAAGGAACCTGTAGTCTTAACAGTTATAATTGCTCTAATTATTTTAGCTTCAGCGTTTGGGATAATGCTTTTTTTAAATACGGGAGTAATTGTACTTTTACTTGGTTTACTATCCTTTGCTGTAGGAATTCTATATTCCTTTGGACCGGTACCCATTTCCAGAATGCCGCTCGGGGAAGTGTTTTCCGGATTTTTTATGGGATTTATTATTATTTTTATATCTGTTTATATCCACATATATAATAATGGAATGTTTCAAGTAGTGTACAAAAATGGGATGCTTAATGTTAATGTGAATATTGTTGAGCTATTGTATATTTTCCTTATTTCGATACCTTCTATCAGCTGTATTGCAAATATAATGCTGGCCAATAATATATGCGATATAGAGGAGGATTTGGAGAATAAAAGATATACACTTCCCATTTATGTTGGCAGGGAGAGGGCATTGAAAATATTTACTGGGCTATATATTGCAGCTTTTTTTTCAGTTATCACGGCAGTTATCGTTGGGGCTGAACCAATAAGTTGTCTATTAGCAATTTTCAGCTTTACACCTGTAAGTAAGAATATAAAGGCTTTCTATAAGCTTCAGACAAAGAAGAATACTTTCGGTCTCTCAGTGAAAAACTTTCTTTTCATCAATGGCGCAGTAACGCTAACTATAGCAATTGTATTAGTACTATAAAAAATAGACTGTTTCGGCAGTCTATTTTTTATTAAGTAATTTTTGCAATAAATACTATGGAGCATTAATATCTCCATGAAAGAGAATATTTAAGAAGCGTTTAGGGAAAAATTTCTTTGATATAACATTAAGTAGAAAAATGGTTTTAATCTGTAAAAATATATGATGTTTGATTAATAATATAGCATATTCACGAGGTAATTGTTATGGAAAGTGTGGGAACGGAGCTTAGTGAAAATAAAAAATTTATTCAATATGTGCTTGGAGAAAGCGCAGATATTACCCTAAGAGAATTTATAATACCTTCCCTTGATAATTGTGAAAGCTTTTTTGTATGTATAGATGGCTTGGTCAACAGCAATGAGATAGATAATACAATACTTGAAGCATTAGTTAAGTATAATGGAACTTGCAAAGATAATTATAGTAAAAAACAAGGTAATAATAAAAATGAAAATGAGAAGGTAAATGACCATGAAGAAAACAAACAAAGCGAGAAGAGCAACGCTGAGGAAAAGAGCAGCAAGGACGATGAAAAAGGTTCCGGTGAGCATAATAGTGAAGTCGGCGACGGCAGCCGCGAAGCGGAAAAATCAGCAGATGGAAGCAGTAATAAGCCTGACAAATGTGAAGAAAACAGTGAAAATGGTCAGGGCAATGATAAAGATAGCCAAAAGAGTGAGAATGGCAGCGAAGATGATAAAGATAGCAAAGCTGAGCAAAAAACTGATAAAGTAACCTTTTTAATGAAACAGGGAGTACTTGTTCCATCCATTAAAGCATCAAGCAATTGGAATGAAATACTGGATGCTGTTTTGTCCGGAGATACAGCTTTATTCTTAGAAGGAGAAGGCGTTGCCATTATTCTTTCCACAAGGTTGTTTAATATAAGGAGCGTTACAGAGCCTACTGTAGAAAGCGAAGTGAGGGCCTCAAAAGATGCTTTTAATGAAAGCATAAGAACCAATACTTCCTTAATAAGAAGAAGAATAAGAGATTACAGCCTGCGTTTTGAAAGTATGAAGATTGGTGAAAGAACAAAGACAGATGTAGCATTGGCATATATCGAT
>JAEZDX010000074.1 GCA_023417975.1 Bacillota bacterium | reverse complement strand
TATCAAGGGCACTGGACGAGTCATCTAAAATCAATATTCTTGGTTTTCTTATTAAAGTTCTTGCAATAGAAAGACGCTGCTTTTGCCCTCCCGATAAATTTTTTCCCCTCTGTTCTATAATGCTTTTATATTTATGTTCTTTTAAATTAATAAACTCCAAAGCTTGGGCATCTGCTGCGCTTTTCTCAATGAGTTCCCAATTTGCAGTAGGATTACCGAACTTAATATTTTCCTCTATATTTCCGGAGAAAATTATGCTTTCCTGCAGCACAATCCCAATATTGTTTCTTAGTTCCTTTAACCACAGCTTTCTCACATCTGTACCACCTATTAGGATTTGTCCTTCATTAACATCGTAAAGTCTTGGAATTAAGCTTACGAGAGAACTTTTTCCTGAACCTGTGGCGCCTATAATTCCTATTTTTTCACCAGCAGTAGCTTTAAAACATATATCCTTAAGCACATAATCGCTTTGCTCATTATATCTAAAGCATACATTCCTAAATTCTATATCAAAGCCTTTCATATGTTCTGCTATACTACTGTCTTTAACTGATGCCTTTGCATCCAATACTTCGTTAATTCTGTCAGCGGAGGCTTTAGCCCTGGAAAAGTTTATTACTACATTTACAACCATTATAAGAGAATTCATAATCTGTAACAGATAATTTATAAAAGCCATTATTTTACCTATTTCTATAGTATCCTGGTCTACCATTTTACCTCCAAACCATAAAACTGCTATTACACTCAAATTCATCACCAAATTTACAATTGGCCATAATAGCATATTTACGTTTTGAGCCTGTATACTCTTTTCCATGAGTTCATAATTTCCTTCACCAAACTTCTCAAGCTGTCTATCTTTTATGGTAAATGCCTTAATAACACGCATTCCTAATATATTTTCTCTCATTACCGTGTTTATTTTGTCCAATTTCTGTTGTACTGAAATGAATAAAGGAAAGGATTTTTTTATAATTATAGCTACAGCTGCAACTATTATAGGTATTGCAATCAAAAATACTAAGGACAATTTATTGCTTAAGGATATTGCCATCACAATACCACCTATACACATTAGTGGAGCTCTCACCATAATTCTCATTGCCATCAGCATCATGTTCTGAACCTGTGATACATCATTAGTAAGCCTTGTTATAAGAGACGAAGTGTTAAACCTATCTATTTCTAAGAATGATAAGGTCTGTATCTTATCAAAAATTCCTTGTCTAAGCTTTTCCCCCATGTTCATTGCCGCAATGGATGCAAATATAGAGCAGCCCGCTCCGCCAATAAGACCTATAAAGGCTGCCAGCAGCATCCTTTCACCTGTGACTAATATGTAAAAGTTATCGCCTCTAGCAATACCTATATCAATTATATTTGCCAAAAATCTTGGCTGCTGAAGGTCCATAATCACCTCAACGCACATCATTATCGGTGCTATTATTGCACACATTACGGCGGATCCCCTTAGAAATTTTAATAGTTTAATCATGACCTTAACTTCCTCCATCCTTTAGTATATTACTTAGTAAAAGCACATGTATGAAGCTAGCGCTCCATGCATGTGCTTTTAAAACAAAACCATACCTATACTATATTTTATGCAGCTTTAGCAAAAATAAGCCAGCTTGATAACGTCCTTATCAGGCCTCCTGTGATTCCACAGCAGCTCCAAGTTTATTTCTTTTCTTTCCCCATAAGTTGAGGCAGTTATATAGTATGTGTTCTCTATATTATTAAACCTTAAATGAGTAATTGTCATCCAATGCCAGACATAGTCCTCCAATTCCTTTACCGGATGAGTCAGTATCAATATTGCCACCGGCAGTCTTTTTCTTAGCGCTTCAGTTATATAGTATACTGCATCTTGTATATTTGCATTTTCATCGTCCAAAATATAGGGATTTAAAACAACCCCTCTATCTCTCGCGAAAGCAATGGTGTTGTCCACAAATTGATGGACTGATGTAAGCCCTCTTATTCCCGGTATTACATACTTGCGTACATCTATCATATGTTCAACAAAATCACTCCTGTTTAGTTTACCCTCATGAGCATATAATGTTTTAAATCTATCCGGAAAGGCCTGAGATAAATATGCGGTAATATTGGCAGCAGCTACGGGTCCACAGCCGCTGAGCTGATGCAGCTTCTTAGGAAACCAGTATTGATTCCCCCCATAGTGCCATATTTCGCTATCATAAATAGGCAGCTGTATCTCTTCAAGCTGAGAATCAGGCTTCAAATCTAAGTTTTCCATATTTATCACCCCTTTAGAATTGATAAGCTACAATACATAATTTATGTATCTAACTATACTATACTTTAAAAAGTATGTAAATATCATTGAGTATCAAGTCATAATTTAACAATATCATTCATTAATAAATACTCTTCAGCACAAAACTAAACTTGCATAAATGCTTCCGCAGCGTTATACTTTTATCGGATACTTATATAAGTATCCGATAAAAGGTAAAAGGGTGTGAATTTATGAGTAATCTATCAGCAAAACCACAGACTATAAAAGAAATAAACAGCTCTTTAGTTAAGAATACTCTAAAGAAACTTGGATCAGCCACTAGAGCTCAACTGTCGGAAGTTTCAGGAATAAGTCCTACTACAGTAAAATCTCTTTTGGGTGAGCTTATTAAAAGTAAGGAAGTAATTCGCCTTGGCCTAGACGAATCCAGCGGAGGCCGAAGAGCTGGACGGTATGCCCTAAATCTTGACGAAAGTTTAGCCTTAACTTTTTACATCAGAAACAATCTTATACATTATTCCATTTCAAATCCTCTTCGCAAAGTATTGGAATATAAGTGTATAGAGATCAGCAGCTTTAACTATATTCAAGAAATTGAATCAATTATTGCCGAAATAATAAAGACTAATAATAATATTAAAGCAATCGGTATTGCAGTTCCCGGAATTGTAGATATATATAAAAAGAAATACCTCGCAGGAAAAAAGCTAAATGATTGGCAGACAATTAATATTGGAGAATATATTGAATCAAAATTCAATATTCCGGTTATTCTTGAGAATGATTTGAACGCAATTGCCTTCGGTTACAGTCTTAATCTCATGGAATTGCTTCATGTAAGTGACTTAAATATTTTAAACATGATCTATATACACTTTACAGAGGCAGGTACAGGAGCTGGTATAATTGCAAATGGAGAACTTGTACGAGGCAGCAGCAAATATGCAGGAGAGCTTGCATTTATCCCTATTAACAAAAATCAGCATCTTCAAGCCTTAATAGACAGTAATCCTGACGATATCTCCTATATTGATGCAGTATGCAGAGTTATAGCCTCAATAAATTGCATCCTCAATCCGGGTATGGTAGTGATTGGAGGAGAATCGTTCCGTTTTGAGCTTATTGACAAAATTAAAGAAAACTGCGAGAGTTATATACCAAAGGAAGTATTACCTGACATATATCTTTCGGAAGACAGCGTGAAAGATTGCTTTACGGGTATAACCGAATTTACGCTAAAATTAATGTATTCCGGTGTAAAGCTTATAAAATAAATGCTAAAGAACCTCGAAAAATATTGAGGTTCTTTTTTATGTAAATTCAAATATAAACTCTCATATTTATACATATGTTATTTGATAATTTGATAATAATAAGCTCATAAAATCCTTTTAATGCTTTAGTATGCTAATTTTTTTTATAATGTTGACAAATAATAATATAGTTTTACTGTCCTGAATATAATAAAGGTTTGATATATTATAATGAATATATGGCTGAGAATTACATACTAGCAAATTTTTATGAAGAGGTGAAATTATGTATTTAACTCCTAAAGAAATGGAAAAGCTAATGCTGCATTATGCTGGAGAACTTGCTAAGCAGCGTCATTCAAGAGGATTAAAACTGAACTATCCGGAAGCAGTTGCTCTAATATCCTCAGAACTTTTGGAGGCTGCCAGAGACGGAAAAACTGTTACAGAGCTCATGCAGTACGGTGCGAAAATTCTTACTAAAGATGATGTAATGGAAGGAGTTTCAGATATGATACATGATGTTCAGATTGAAGCTACTTTTCCTGATGGTACCAAGCTGGTTACTGTGCATGACCCAATACGATAATAAAGGAGAGTGTTCTAATGATTCCCGGAGAAATTATTGTCAAAGGTGAGGATATAATCCTCAATGAAAATAGAAAAACTGAGACCATAAATGTATCAAACACAGGCGACAGACCTATTCAAGTAGGCTCTCACTTTCATTTCTTTGAAACCAACAAAGCCTTGTGCTTTGATAGAGAAAAAGCCTATGGAATGAGACTGGATATCCCTTCAGGTACCGCTGTTAGATTTGAACCCGGAGAAGAAAAAGAAGTTCAGCTAGTTGAAATTGGCGGTACAAGAACTGTTTATGGATTAAACGGTTTAACTTCCGGAAATACTTCGTTTGAAAATATTAAGGCCGCATTAAACCAAGCCAAAACAGCCGGCTTTAAGGGGGTATAATTTATGAGCTATAAGATTTCCAGAAAAGATTATGCAAATATGTACGGGCCAACAACCGGTGATAGAATTAGGCTGGCCGATACGGATTTGATTATAGAAATTGAAAAAGATTATGCAGTATATGGTGACGAATGCAAATTCGGAGGCGGTAAGACGCTAAGAGATGGTATGGGGCAATCCGGCAGAGCTGTAAGTGATGAAGGCGTTCTTGATCTTGTAATAACAAATGCTGTTGTATTGGATTATACGGGAATTTATAAAGCAGACATAGGGGTAAAAGACGGCAAGATAGCCGGAATAGGTAAAGCAGGCAATCCCGATATAATGGATGGTGTAACAACGGGGATGATAGTTGGCGCATCTACTGAAGCAATTGCAGGTGAGGGTCTTATTATTACTGCAGGAGGAATAGATACACATATTCACTTTATTTCTCCTCAACAGATTGAAACAGCACTTTACAGCGGAATAACAACTATGATTGGCGGTGGTACAGGTCCTGCCGACGGAACAAATGCCACTACTTGCACTCCGGGTTCTTTTTACATGGAAAGAATGCTTGAGTCCGCAGAAGAATTCCCTATGAATCTTGGCTTTCTATGTAAGGGTAATTCATCCTCTGAAGGTGCATTAAGGGAGCAGATTGAAGCTGGTGCAATAGGCTTGAAGCTCCATGAAGATTGGGGCAGTACCCCTAAGGCTATCGACACATGTCTTAAGGTAGCGGATGAATAT
>JAEZDX010000019.1 GCA_023417975.1 Bacillota bacterium | reverse complement strand
AAAATAAGAGGTGTCTATGAGTAGAATAAAGGTTTTTACAGGCCACTTCGGAAGTGGAAAAACAGAACTTGCAATTAATTTTACCAAAAGCATGGCCGTGCAAAAAATAAAAACCTGTCTGGTGGATATTGATATAGTTAATCCATATTTCTGCATAAGAGACCTTAAGAATGAATTAGAGAGTGTGGGGATTAGAGTAATATCATCTAATCCCCATTTTTCAAATGCAGAATTAATGGTAGTACCGCCTGAGGTTATTTCGGCCTTTAATGACAAGAGCCAAAGTGTTATAATAGATGTAGGAGGTGATGATTCCGGAGCAGCAGTTTTAGGTAGATATTACAAATATTTCACCGAAGAAGCTTATGAAATGTATTTTGTTGTTAATAATAACAGACCTCTTACTTCCAACATGATGGAAACGGAGGAATATATAAAAGCTATAGAAAGAGCATCGAGATTAAAGGTAACTCATCTTATTTCCAATACAAACATGTCTTATGAAACCACCCTTGAAGATATATTAAAGGGTGATAAAATTACAGCAGAGCTTTCTGCAAGTCTAGGTATACCATATAAGTATACTGCGTGCAAGAAAGACTTGTCTTCAATTATAGCCGGAAAAGTTCATGGGGAAATTCTGCCCATTGATATATACATGAGACCTGACTGGCTGTGACACATATCAACCTATATTTTAGGCATATGGATTTGTCAATTTTTTAGGTCAATTTGAGTATTATATTATTGTAAACGATTAAATAGTTGACTGTTTCTTTAAATTTTAATTGCTAAAAGGAGGAATTATAGTGGCAAAAGTGTCATTTCGTGAAGACAGATGCAAGGGCTGCGGCTTATGCATAGAGGTTTGCCCTAAAAAAATTATAGGATTTTCAGACAAGCTTAATACTAAGGGATATCATCCTTCATATATACCTGAGGGAAGAATGAAAGAGTGTATAGGCTGTGCTTCCTGTGGAAGAATATGCCCCGATTTGGTAATTACTGTGGGAAAGTAGGAGGAATAATTATGGGTAACAAGGTGTTAATGAAAGGAAACGAAGCTATAGGAGAAGCAGCCATAAGGGCTGATTGCAAATGCTTTTTCGGATATCCTATAACTCCTCAGACGGAAGTAGCGGCGTATATGGCAAGACGAATGCCGCAGCTTGGAAGAGTTTACGTACAGGCAGAAAGTGAAATAGCTGCCATCAACATGGTTTACGGTGCTGCAGGTACGGGAGTCAGAGCTATGACTTCCTCATCAAGTCCGGGAATAAGTCTAAAAGCTGAAGGAATATCTTATATTGCAGGTGCAGAGCTTCCATGTGTCATTATAAATATAGTAAGGGGTGGTCCGGGACTAGGTGGTATACAGCCAGCTCAGTCGGACTATTTCCAGGCAACAAAGGGAGGAGGACATGGGGATTATAATATGCCGGTATATGCTCCTGCCTCCATTCAAGAAATGGTGGATTTGATTCAGGAAGCCTTTGATGTGGCTGATATTTATAGAACTCCATGTATGATAATGGGCGATGGAATGCTCGGTCAAATGATGGAACCGGTGGAATTTAAGGAAAGAAAAAGCCGTGAGCTTCCAGATAAGTGCTGGGCAGCTGCAGGGCGCGGAGATAGAAAGCACCATAATGTTATAAATTCTCTATATTTAAATCCAGAGCTTTTGGAGAATCATAATAAGAAGCTTCAAGAAAAGTATAGAGCTATTGAGAAAAATGAAGTTAAGTATGAAACCTACAATTGTGAAGATAATTGTCATTTAATCCTTGTGGCTTATGGAACTACAGCCAGAATATGCAAGAATACTATAAAGCTGGCTAAGGAAAAAGGAATAAATGTGGGACTTATAAGGCCTATAACAGTATGGCCCTTTCCTAAACAGGCTTTTGAAAATACAATAAGTAAAACTGCCTTCGGGTATTTATCTGTGGAAATGAGCTGCGGACAGATGGTGGAGGATGTAAGACTTGCAGTCAACGGCAGAAAAAATGTAGATTTTTATGGAAGGTCCGGAGGCATTGTGCCGCACCCGGAAGAGATTTTATATAAAATTGAAGAAATAGTAGCAAACGCGAAATGTGACTGCAGTGTATAAGGGAGGAAGGAATAATGAGTATAGTATTTGAACCTACAAAGGCATTAGAAGATATTCCTACCCATTATTGTCCGGGGTGTACCCATGGAGTAATTCACCGGTTAATTGGAGAAGTGGTAGAAGAACTGAATATTTTAGATAAAACTATAGGGGTTGCGCCTGTAGGCTGCGCTGTGCTTGCCTATGATTATTTTGCTTGCGATATGTTTGAAGCTGCCCATGGCAGAGCGCCTGCGGTTGCTACAGGAATTAAGAGAGCTCGGCCAGACAAGATAGTTTTTACTTACCAAGGTGATGGGGATTTAGCGGCTATAGGAACAGCAGAAATTGTACATGCAGCCACCAGAGGAGAAAATATCGTAAGTATTTTTGTGAATAACTGCATATATGGGATGACGGGTGGCCAAATGGCACCTACTACACTGCCGGGCCAAATAACCGAAACATCGCCTTACGGAAGAGATGTAAAAACTCAAGGATATCCTATTAGAGTGGCAGAAATGATTGCAACGCTTGATGGGGCTTGCTATGTAGAAAGAGTGTCAGTTGACAGTGTACCAAATGTAATAAAGGCAAAAAAGGCAATTAAAAAAGCTTTCGAAAATGCAATCAGCGGTAAGGGTTTCTCCATGGTTGAAATTCTTTCAATCTGTCCTACAAACTGGGGATTATCACCTGTAGAGTCTTTAAAATGGCTGAGAGATAATATGATTCCGTATTATTCTTTAGGCATAAAAAAGGATTTATCTTTAGATGCCAAATCCGGGGAGGTGAAATAATGTCCGGTTTAGAAATACTCTTTGCGGGTTTTGGAGGACAAGGCATACTGTCCATGGGCAAGTTTATTGCTTATGCTGGTATGGAAGAAGGTAAGAATGTATCGTGGCTTCCTTCTTACGGTCCTGAAATGCGCGGAGGAACAGCAAATTGTTCTGTTATAATAACTGAGGATGAAGTTGGATCACCTATAGTAACAGCTCCGGATGTGCTTATTGTCATGAACAGACCTTCTCTTGATAAATTTGAGGCATCCATTAAACCCGGGGGAATACTGATAATGGACTCAGACCTGATTGATAGAGAACCTATGAGAAATGATGTAGCCATTATCAAGGTAGCGGCTCAAAGTACTGCAGAGCAATTGGGAAGCAGAACTGCAGCAAACATGGTGATGCTCGGTTCTTTGCTTCAGGAAACAGCAGTAGTGTCTGAAGATACGCTGTTGAGAGTTCTGTATGAACATGGTAAGAAGAGCTTTTATGATATAAATAAAAAGGCTTTGCAAAGTAAAAGCTGCGTTAAAATTTGATAATTGAACTGAATATATTTTGTGAGAAAAAGGACTGCGGGCTGCGGTTCTTTTTTTATTAAAAACGCATAGGTAAAAAATGGGTGAAAATGAATGAAATTATGCATAAACCATATGGAAATAAATAGAATTATGCATTTTGATAGAATTTAATAATTCAATAAAATAATCAAATGAATAAAATATATCGCAATAAATTGTTAAGTTAGCATTATTTATAGATATGAATATATGTGATGATATTGAAATTGCAATTTAGATATATGAATATTGCAAAATGACAGAAAGTGTGATAAATTTTAGTATAAATATACCTTATAGGTATATTGTAGTAAATAAAAGGGGGAGTAGTAATGAAAAAGAAGGTTGGGGTGCTTATTCTTGCTTTTACTGTGGCAGCAGCTACATTAGCTGGATGTACAAGCAAGAGTAGAGTGGCAAACGACAGAAAAGAGACAAAGACTATTACTTATTCACAAGGTGCCGACCCAAGAGGTTTGGATCCTGCATATGTTGATGATGGTGAATCGGCAAAAATCATATGTAATGTATACGAAGGACTTGTTAAATACAAGGCAGATTCTACAGAAATAGAGGCTTGTCTTGCAACTGATTGGAAGATAAGTGATGACGGTAAAACCTACGATTTTAAATTGAGGGAAGGCGTAAAGTTCCAGGATGGAACACCTTTTAATGCAGACGCTGTAAAGTACAGCATAGAAAGACAGCTGCCTCCAAAGGCTACGGATGATATGCCTTATGCATCCTTTACCTTTGGAGAAGTAGATAAGGTTGAAAAGGTTAGTGATTATGAGGTTAAAATAATTCTTAAAGAGCCTTATACACCATTTTTAGCTAACTTGGCTATGGCACTGTCAGCGCCGATAGTAAGTCCGACAGCTGCTGAAAAGAGTGGCGGAAAGCTTATGGAAAATCCTGTTGGAACAGGTCCTTTTAAATTTGTTAAGTGGGAAAAATCTCAATATATAGAACTTGCTAAGAATGCAGATTATTGGGGAAGCAAGGCTAAGGCAGATAAAGTAATATTTAAGTTTATAACTGAAAACTCCGTAAGAGCAAGTGATTTAATATCAGGAAGCTCAGATATAATTGATGGAGTAGATCCTAACGATGTTAAGAAGCTGGAAGATAATAAAGTTCAGTTATTTAAGGGACAGGGAATGAATATAAACTATATGGCATTTAACTGTTCAAGAGCTCCGTTTAATGATCCAAAGCTGAGAGAAGCATTATCTTATGCAGTGGACAGAAATGAGCTTGTAAAGTTCCTTTATCAAGGATATTCAGCAGTAGCAAAATCAACATTACCTGATTTTATACCGGGATATAACGATAAGGCTGCAATATATGAATATAATCCTGATAAGGCAAAGCAAATGCTTAAAGAGTTAGGAAAAGAAAATTTACAGATAAAAATAATAACTTATTCTAACCCTAGACCATATAATTCCGTTAATGGACAGAAGCTTGCAGAAGCAATACAGAATTATTTCACTAAGGTTGGAGTAACAGCTAAAATAGATGTTTATCCGTGGACTGAGTACAAGCAAAAGGCTGGACAAGGTGAAGGCGATATAATGTTCTATGGGTGGATTGGTGATAACGGAGATGCAGATAACTTCCTTTCACTGTTTGATTCAAAGGAAATTGAATCAACTCTAAATGTTGCAAAATATACAAATACAAAGGTTGATGAGCTTTTGAAGAAGGGCAGATTAACAGCTAACGGAGATGAAAGAAACGGCTATTACAAGCAGATACAGGATATAGTATTAAAGGATGCTGCATGGCTTCCTATATCCAATGCTCAGGATATGGCTGCATATTCATCAAAGGTTAAGAACTTTAGGCTTCATCCAACAGGAGTAGTATTCTTAAAGGATGTAGATAAGGAATAATATTTCACTGATAGAATGGAAATGGTACATTTTTGTGCCTTTCCATTTTATTGTTTAATAGTAGGAGGGAAATTATGTTAAAGTATATAGTAAAGCGTCTTCTTCTGCTTATACCTGTACTTATAGGAGTATCAATACTTGTGTTTGTCGTAATGCATGTGTTCACACCGGACCCGTCCGCCATAATACTTGGACAACATGCAACTGCGGATCAGATAGCCAAGCTTAGTCAGACCTTGGGCTTAAAGGATCCTCTGCCGGTTCAATATTGGAACTTTTTAAAGGGAGCTTTGACGGGTAATATGGGAGATTCACTTATAACTCATACATCCGTTACAAAGGAAATATTTGATAGATTTCCGGCTACGATAGAATTAGCGCTTGTTGCAATAGTAATTGCTTCGGTGCTGGGGGTTGCCATAGGTGTAATATCTGCAGTAAAGAGGAATACGGTATTTGACTATGCAGGAATGGTTTCTGCCCTTATTGGTGTATCAATGCCTATATTCTGGTTGGGACTTTTGCTCATATTGCTTTTCTCGGAAAAGCTGAAATGGTTCTTTGCTTCAGGGAGAGTAACTGTAGGGTTTGAGCCGGGGCATATAACAGGACTCTATTTGCTAGACAGTTTGCTAACAGGTGACTTTGAGGCTTTTGCAGATGTTTTGAAGCATATAATACTTCCTGCATTGGCACTTTCTTTGTATTCGATGGCAATAATAGCAAGAATGACAAGATCTACTATGCTGGAGATGATTCAGCAGGATTATATAAGAACAGCTAGAGCTAAAGGACTTGTTGAAAAGGTAGTTGTATTAAAGCATGCGCTTAGAAATGCCTTGATTCCTATTGTAACGGTTATCGGACTCCAGCTTGGATCACTTCTTGGGGGAGCTGTGCTCACAGAGACTATATTTTCGTGGCCGGGAATTGGAAAGTATACCATTGATTCCATTTTAAAGTCAGACTACCCTGTAGTTCAAGGTACAGTACTGGTTATGGCGGTAGTGTTTGTTCTTGTAAACCTTCTAGTGGATATTTTATATGCTTATCTTGACCCAAGAATTAAATATTCTTAGAGGAGGTGTAGTGATGACGGAAGCAAATATTCAAAATAATATTGTACCCGGTTCAAAAAGTGAAATAAGAAAGAAAAGAATAAAAGAAGGATTATCCATACTGTTTAGTAATAGAACAGCTCTTATAGGCTTCATAATTATTATATTGCTGGTGTTCATAGCTATATTCGGCAAGCTTCTCATGCCCTATGATCCATATGTAGGTGATTTATCAAAGAGTCTTCAAGGTCCAAGCTCAGCTCATATTTTCGGTATGGATGAACAGGGAAGGGATATTCTAAGCAGAATTATAGACGGTACAAGAATATCCTTGTGGGTAGGCATAAGTGCAGTAGCTATAGCATTGTCTGCCGGAACGGTTTTGGGAGCCCTTGCAGGCTATTACGGAAAGAAAGTAGATCTTATCATTATGAGATTTATGGACATTATGCTCGCATTTCCTTCCCTTTTATTAGCTATTGCATTTATGAGTGCTCTAGGTAAAGGTATAGATAAGGCAGTAATAGCAATAAGTATAGTTACAATACCTGAATATGCTCGTATTGTAAGAGGCTGCGTTTTATCCGTTAAGGAAAATGAATATGTACAAGCTGCACGAGCAATCGGAAACAGTGACACAGCGATTATATTTAAGCATATATTGCCTAATATATTGTCTCCTATAATAGTGAGAGCTACGTTAGGTGTATCTACCGCAATACTTGAAACCTCGGCTTTAGGTTTTCTCGGACTTGGTGTTCAGCCGCCATATGCAGAATGGGGAAGTATGCTTGGTGCCGGAAGAGGTTATCTAAATAATGCGGCTCATATTGTGTTATTCCCGGGTATTGCAATTACAATTACCGTTCTTGCCTTTAACCTGTTTGGTGACGGGCTTAGAGATGCCCTGGATCCAAAGCTTAGGAATTAGGGAGGGGATACTATGCTTTTAGAAGTTAAAAATTTAAAAACCCAATTTAAGGTTAAAAATGGATTAGTCAATGCAGTAAATGGCATAGATTTTGAGTTTGATAAGGGAGAGGTACTTGCCATAGTAGGAGAATCCGGCAGCGGTAAAAGTGTTACCTCCTTGTCTATAATGGGCTTAATACCTAATCCTCCGGGGAAAATTATCGAGGGAGAGATATTATATAACGGTGAAGACCTTGTAAAAAAGAGTAAAAAGGAGTTACAGGATATAAGGGGAAGCAAAATATCAATGATATTCCAAGAGCCTATGACTTCATTAAATCCTGTATTTACTATAGGCAAGCAGATAGCAGAAGCGGTTTTAAGGCATGAAAAGGTAAGTAAAAAAGAAGCAATGAAAACCGCCGAAGATATGTTAAGACTTGTAGGTATTCCTTCGCCGGAAAAAAGAATTAAGGATTATCCGCATCAGTTAAGCGGAGGTATGAGACAGAGAGTAATGATAGCTATGGCTCTTGCCTGTAACCCTGAGCTGCTTATAGCGGACGAACCTACCACAGCTTTGGATGTTACAATACAGGCTCAAATACTTGAGCTTATTTTAGAACTTAAGGAAAAACTGGGCACTGCTATCCTGCTTATTACCCATGACCTTGGAGTAGTTGCAGAAGTGGCAGAGAAGGTCGTGGTAATGTATTGCGGAAAAATCGTAGAGAAAGCTGATGTAAAAACTTTGTTTGCAAATCCTATGCATCCATATACAAAAGGGCTGCTGCACTCCATTCCGAAGATGGATGAAAAGAAGGAAAGACTCTATATGATTAAGGGTATGGTGCCAAATCCACTGGATATGCCAAAGGGCTGCGCCTTCAGCGACAGATGTGAAAGCTGCATGGAAATATGCCGTAACGAACAGCCTGTTTTGAAAAAGCACGGCAATACTATGGTAAGTTGTTTCCTTTATGCGGATGAGAAGGAGGAATGATGACAGTGGAAGCCTTAATTCAAGTAAAAAATATAAAGAAATACTTTCCTGTAGAACAGGGAGTTTTCAAAAAAAGCAGAAGTTTTGTTAAAGCTGTAGACGATGTGAGCTTTGATATATATAAGGGAGAAACCTTAGGACTGGTAGGAGAATCAGGCTGCGGAAAATCCACTACGGGAAGAATGCTTGTGAACCTAATAGAGCCTACTGATGGCAGTATAATTTTTGAAGGCAAGGAACTGAAAAGTATTGTAAAGAAAAACAGAAAAGAATTGAGTAGAAATATTCAAATAATATTCCAAGATCCATATGCCTCTTTAAACCCAAGAATGACAATCGGAGATATAGTTGCAGAACCTTTAAAAGTAAATGGACTGGCAAAAGGCCAAGAGGTTGAAAAGGAAGTTTTAAAATTATTGAACTATGTGGGACTTGCAAGCTATCATAGATACAGATTCCCTCATGAGTTTAGCGGAGGGCAAAGGCAGAGAGTCGGTATTGCAAGAGCACTAGCAGTTAAGCCAAAGCTTATAGTCTGCGATGAACCTGTATCCGCATTGGATGTGTCCATACAGGCCCAGGTTCTAAATCTTCTTAAGGATCTTCAGCATGAGTTTAAGCTCACTTATTTGTTTATAGCTCACGGGCTCAATGTTGTTAAGCATATAAGCGACAGAGTAGGTGTAATGTACCTTGGAAAGCTTGTAGAGATAGCTAAAGGTGATGCATTGTATCAAAGCCCAAAGCATCCTTATACCCAGGCGCTGCTTTCAGCTATTCCGGTACCGGACCCTGAACGTAAAAAAGAGCGTATTATTTTGACGGGGGACGTTCCAAGTCCTATGAATCCGCCTGAAGGCTGCAGATTCAATACAAGATGCAGCAAGTGTATGGATATATGCAGGAAAACTGAACCGGAAATGAAAGAAATTGATGGACAGCTTGTAGCTTGCCATTTATACAATGAAAAATAATATACAAAAGAAGGACTGTTACACTAGCGGTTAAAATCGCAATAGTAACAGTCCTTCTTTTTATGCAGCTATGTGTGCTGTGGCAATATAAATATACTATGCTTTTAGCAATAACAGCTTCATCTAATAGTGAAAATTAAAAATAATGCAATAATTTATAAAAACTATTTACAACGTAACAGTGTTATGTTACACTGTTATCAAGATAAACTTAGAAGGAGGAACGGTATGGAGGATTTAATATCTAAAAAGGATCTTTTGCTGTTAACGGGAATTTCTTATGGACAGTTATACAGATGGAAGAGAAAAAATCTCATTCCTGAAGAATGGTTTATCAGAAAATCTACCTTTACCGGCCAGGAAACATATTTTCCTAAAGGCAAGATACTTGAGAGAATAAATAAGATCATGGATATGAAGGAAGATGTATCTCTGGACGATTTGGCTGAAACATTTTCGTATAAGCCTACAGAAGTGAATATTGAAAAAGAAATGTTGATAAGTAATAACATTGTTACACAAAATACTGTGATGCTCTATGAGACGGTAAATGGTGAAGCAAGCAGCTTTGATTTTGATATGATACTTTTTATGAGTATCGTTGAGAAATTTCTTGTGTCAGGTGAAGTGAGTTTTGATGAAGCTAAGGGAATTATTAATAATTTAAATGAAAATTATGGTAGGTTCCAAGGAAAAAATTGTGAGATAATATTTATAAGGAAATTTGGAATAGGAAATTCCATATTGATGGCAGCACCTTCCGAATTTTATTTGGAAGCGGGCACAAAGCTAGTACTAAAGGTTAATATTGCTACATTTATAGAAGAGTTAAAAATAAAGCTTTCGGCTGTAAATTCATAAAAAGTGGGAGGAAAGATTATGTATAATGATATGAATAAAGAAAAGTTTGAAGGAAAAGGTGATTTAAAAATATCAGGCTCAGGTTCCTATCAGGGAGGGATATTTCACAATGTAAAGGTCAGCGGCGTAGGCACTATAAACGGAGACTTGGAATGTATTGCTATGGATACAAGCGGTTCATCAAAAATACACGGTAATGTGAGTGCAGAAGAAATAACTACAAGTGGATCTTGTACAATAAATGGGGATGTAGAGGCTGCATTTATTAAAACAAGCGGATCGAGTAATATAGATGGAAATCTTAGTGCAGGAACTGTAAAAACAAGTGGAACAACAAAGATAGGAGGAGATGTGAAGGCTGATATTACAGATATCTCCGGAAGTGTGACCGTAGGAGGAAATATTCATTCAGAGAATGTGATAATAAGCGGGTTTATGTCAGTAGGAGGAGACTGCGAGGCTGAAAGAGTAGAAGCAAGCGGAAGCTTTACCATAGGAGGACTTTTAAATGCAGGTACTGTTAAAATAAAAGTTGGGGGCAAGTGCAAGGTAAGAGAAATAGGCGGTGAGAAGATAGAAGTAGGCCAATGGAAGCATTGGGGATCAATAGGACTTCAAAGCATTATTAAGACAATCTTCAACTATGATTTTAAATTGAATTGTGACAGTATTGAGGGTGATGAAATATACTTGGAAAATACAAGTGCAAAAGTAGTGAGAGGTAACAATGTTACCATAGGGAAAGAATGTGAAATAGACGTTGTAGAATATACGGGAACATTAAATGTTGTTGATGGGGCTATGGTGAGAGAGCATAGGAAAATGTAATAGCTAAACGTACAAAGGATAAGTTCCTAATAAAGGGGAGAAGACAGTAAACAGGATATATTGGGGGGTTTGAATTGGAAAAGGCTGTAGAAGTAAAAGATTTAAGAAAAGTGTTTATATCAAGAAAGAAAAAGATGTTCAGAACTGTTGAAAAAAAGGAATTCAAAGCGGTAGACGGCATAAGCTTTGAAATATATAAAGGTGAAATATTCGGCCTGTTAGGACCCAACGGCGCCGGAAAGACTACTACTATAAAAATGATAACCGGTCTTCTCAGACCAACTGGCGGAGCGGTTTATGTAAATGGTATAGATGTAGATAAAAAGCCTATGGATGCATTGGGGAATATAGGAACAGTGCTTGCAGGGGACAGAAGTATATATTGGAAGCTTACAGGACGCGAAAACTTGGAGTACTTTGCCGCACTGTACGGGTACAAAAGGAAGGAAGCCTGCAAAAGAGCTGAAGCTATACTGCAGAGACTGGAATTCGGAGAAAAGGCTGATGAGCTTGTTGAGAAGTATTCAACGGGGATGAAGCAAAAGATAGCCTTGGGGAAGGCACTTATTCCCCAAGCGCCTGTAGTACTTTTAGATGAACCTACTCTAGGGCTTGATCCCCATTCTGCACTTGCCTTAAGGGAAATTATTATGGACATCAGAAAAGAAGGAAGAGCAGTACTCCTCACAACTCACTATATGGAAGAGGCGGATTTTTTATGTGACAGAGTGGCAATTGTTGACGGTGGAAAGATTATTGCTCTCGATACTCCGGATAAGCTAAAACTGAGTATCAAAGATGAGGAGCATCCAAATCCATCCTTGGAAGATGTATTTATTCACCTGACAGGCAAGAAGCTTGCAGAAGAGGTGAATTCATGAATAGGTTTAGAACAATAGGGGCAGTTGCCAGAAAGGACTTAGCTCAATTTTTGCGCTATCCTTCCTGGATAGCCCAAATAGTAATTTGGCCTATGATCTTTCCGCTTATTTATTTTCTAAGTGCGCTTAGTATGGCGGGACCCAATAAGGAAGGGCTGCAATCCTACAGTGCAGTAACCGGAACCGATAGCTTTATGGGCTTTATAGTCATAGGAACAATGACCTATATGTGGGCTAATATAACAATGTGGTCCTTCGGAACTTACCTG
>JAEZDX010000086.1 GCA_023417975.1 Bacillota bacterium | reverse complement strand
GGCTTGTACACATTGCACCGGTTCCATCAATTACTGGAAGCGATGTAGTAGTAAAGACTCTTACCGAAACCACCGAAACCTTAGGTCTTGGTAAAGTAGTAGTGGAAATGGATGCAGAAAAAACAATACAAATATATGTGGATCACATAGAAAAGAAACGAAAGGAACTAGGCTTGAATTGATTTACAATAAATAAAAGTTGATATTTATTAAAATGCAGCCATATTTCTATGGCTGCATAAATTTATATCTTTTCAGGAATTGCTCCTTCAGCAATTTCCCCATCTATTCCAAGGTAATAGTGTTTAATTGGATTAAGTTCATCATCCAGTTCATAAACTAAAGGTATTCCCGTAGGAATGTTTAAATTAACTATACCATCACTAGGAATATTGTCCAAGTACTTAACCAAAGCCCTAATAGTGTTTCCATGAGCTGCAATTATAAGCCGTTTACCTGATTTTATAGCTGGAGCTACTGTTTCATGCCAATATTTCAGCACTCTTTTCTCTGTATCTTCTAAGTTCTCTGTCAGCGGAAATTCCCCATAAGCCATATCACTATATCTTGGATCCTCAGCTTCATACCTATTGTCATTCTTCTCCAATTCCGGTGGATGTACATCTACAGACCTTCTCCAAATATGAACCTGCTCCTCTCCATACTTAGCTGCTGTTTCAGCTTTGTTTAATCCCTGTAAAGCACCGTAATGCCTTTCATTAAGTCTCCAAGATTTATACACCGGTATCCACATAATGTCCATTTCATCTAACACAATCCACAGCGTCCTTATTGCTCTCTTTAACACGGAGGTGAATGCTGCATCAAATTTGTATCCGTTTTTAATCAATATCCTCCCGGCTTGTCTTGCTTCTTCCAAACCATTCTCAGATAAATCAACATCCGTCCAACCCGTAAATCGATTCTCTAAGTTCCAAATACTCTGTCCGTGTCTGATTAACACCAACCTATACATATATTTCACCACCTTTAAAATACTGATACATACCTTATATTATCCGTAGAGTTTTTCTATAGTATACATTATATTACTTTTATCAAAATAAAACCATGCGTACTTAAAGTTAAAAAATATCATTCTATGTATTGCTCTACAACATATTTAACGCATTTGCTTGTTATAGGAAAGAAATCCATTTCATACTCGTTAGGATCCCTCAGCATTCCTTGCTGAGCCCACTGCACTATAGACCCTATTATCGCATTGGAAAAGTAGCTGCATATAAACCTTTTATTTTGTATTGACATCTTTCTTTCTCCTAGCAAACATGCTATCTCAAAATCAATAGTTTTACAGCATATTTCAAAAATATGCTCCTTTAGATTATTTTGTGCTTGTGAAGTCAATGCAGACACATAAAAATCTCGATTTAAATAGAGATAGTGAATGAATTCATTGATCAGCTTATCACTTTTAATTCCGTCTAAAGCATTAGTCAGTTCCCAATCAAATATCCAGCATATTAGTTTCTGCTTATCTTGAAAATGATAATAGAAGGTTTTTCTATTAATTCCACATGCGTCAACTATATTTTGAACTGTTACCTTATCTAAAGGATTTTCTGAAGCAAGTTTTTTTAAAGCTTGACCAATAAGAATTTTTGTTAATTCAGTCTTAGACATATGAACCCCTTTCTATAATAAGGCATCATAAACATAACTTTATCCCTTTATTTCTCAAACAAAATGTTTTTTGTAAATTTCGGACATTTGCTACACTTTGTCCATTTACCATAATTATATCATGTGATAATCTGTGCATAAAGTGCAATTATTATAAGTATATTTAATGTAAATAAAATGGAGTGAATAACATGAATAAGATTATTTTGAGTGCAGACATAACCTGCGATTTAGGAGCTTTGCTAAAAGAGAGATACAACGTTAATTTTTATCCACTTCATATCATCTTAGACGAAAAACAATATCAAGATGGAGTGGATATAACTGCAGATGATATTTACGATGCCTATTGGGAAAAGCATATTCTTCCTAAAACATCAGCTCCAAACGTTGCTGAGTATTTTAAATATTTTAAAAGGTGGACTGACGAGGGATATGAGGTTATCCATATAAATATCGGATCAGGTATTTCATCCTCATATCAGAATTGCTGCCTGGCAGCAAATGAACTAAAAAATATATATCCTATTGATTCGCATAACCTTTCTACAGGAACCGGTCTTCTTGTTTTGGAAGCAGCTGAGAGAATAGCTGCCGGAATCGGTGCAGCTCAAATTCAACAAGAACTGAATAACTTGCGGCCTCATTGCCATGCAAGCTTTATTGTTGATACTCTTACATTTCTTCACGCAGGTGGAAGATGCTCCGCACTCACTGCCTTAGGCGCCAATCTTTTGAATATAAAACCATGTATTGAAGTAGACAATTCAAGCGGGAATATGAGTGTAGGAAAGAAGTATAGAGGTTCTTTAGATAAAGTGCTTAAGCATTATACAACTGATAAGCTGGCGAATCGTAACGATTTAAAACTGGACAGAGTTTTTATTACCCATTCTGGAATTTCCGAAGAACGTATCGAACTTGTCCGCAGAACAATTGAAGAGCTTGCTGACTTTAAAGAAATTCTAATTACTCGCGCAGGTTGCACTATTTCTTCTCATTGTGGTCCTAATACTCTTGGAGTATTATTTATGACTAAATAGAAAAACAACCTAGGTCTTTTGAACTCAATAGACCTTGGTTGTTTTTTACATTTTATACTTTTTAAATGCCGTATCCATTTCTTTTGCGAGAACTCCCAATTCTTCAGCAGATTTAGTCATGTCCTCAAACAGAGTTGCTTGTGCTTCCACGCTTGCAGCCAATTCTTCACTGGCAGCTGCTGTAAGCTCTGTTACTTCTGCAGCCTTCTCTATTGCAGCAATAGACTCATTCTTTAAGCTTTCCATCTCTCTCATGGAGCTATTGGTAGCATTAATCTTTTCTACTATAGAATTGACTGATTCAGCTATTCTGTTAAAAGATAATTCTGTAATATCTACAGCTTCCAGCTGTTCTCTCGAAACACTCTTCATAGATTTCATTGCATTTACAGCTTGTTGAGAATCCTTTTGTATATCATTCATCATTATACTTATCTCTTCAGTAGATTTTTTACTTTGCTCAGCAAGCTTCCTTACTTCATCTGCTACTACTGCAAAGCCTTTACCCGATTCGCCTGCTCTTGCGGCTTCTATTGCCGCATTTAAAGCCAGAAGATTGGTCTGCTCTGCAATTGTCTGAATAGACTCAACGAACATTCCGATATTATTAAGTGTTGCAGTTAAATTTTCTACCGCTGAGAATATCTTCTCTGAAGATAAATTGTAGTTATCGGTCCTTTCTCTCAGACTCTTTACTATTTCAAGTCCTTCCTTATTTAAGCTGCTGACACTTCCGGTATCTTTTATAATATCATTATAACTGCTGCCTACTGTCCCTATGTGCTCAGACAGTTTACTTATTTTATCAACGCTTTGTTTTGTTTCTTCAACTTGCTCTGTGGCACCTGCAGCTATTTCATCAATCGTTCTAGATATTTCCGATATAGATTGAGAGGCCTGTCCAACTTTCCCTGAGATGTTTAATGATGATTCTACTATGGATTTTGTAAGATTATAAGTACCTTCTATGATTTTACGCATTTCCGAGGTTATTGAATTCATATACTCAGCAATTTTTCCAAGTGATTTATATTCCTTTTCATCCAAACTGACAGATAAATCTCCTGAACTTATTTCATGCACAATAGTATTGATATTCTCCGTGGTTTTTTTAATTACAGCAGAGAAAATAATAAATATTAATATTGTTACTATAACATTGGAAGCAATACAGGTTATCAAAAATAATACAACCTTGCCTGAATTAGTTAAAGTGTTTAGAACAACTCCAAAAATACCGCCTTCAATTACAGCAACTAATAATAATAAAAATATAGATGCCGTAAATATTGTTTTCAATAAACCAAACAAACTTCTCTTTTTTCCTTTGTCAGTTAATTCACTCATAGGTACTTCCTCCTCATAATCATATAGTTATTGCCATTTTTGAAATACTTGTCAATCAATATAATATATGGGTTTTAAAAAAATTATATATATGTTATATTAATCTTATATATAGAACAATTACATAGTATCAAAATGTATTATTTATGTCAATATATGTCTAGCCTTGTAATGTTTTGCGTAAATAATTGTTGAATGATGTTATTATCCTTTACTGGAGGTTTTGCAACTTATGAACATTTTGGTAACCTTAAATTCCAAATATATAAGACCTTTAAAAGTAATGCTTAAGTCTCTTTTTATAAATAGCAGCAGCGAAAATTATAATATATATTTAATACATTCAAGTATAGAGGATAATGAATTGCTTGACTTAAGCTGTTTTGTTAAGGAAAATGGTCATAAACTGTTTGTCATTACAATAAACGAAGAATATTTCATTGATGCACCGGTTACATTACATTATTCTAAAGAAATGTATTACAGACTTCTGGCTTTTAAGTTTTTACCCATGAATCTGGATAAAATATTGTATCTTGATCCTGACATAATAATTATTAATGAAATTGATAAACTCTATAACACAGATATTTCAGAATACCTTTATGCCGCTGCATTTCACAACAGAATATCTGTGAAAGAAGTAAACAAGCTAAGGTTGTTTCCATATGAGATTGAAGAATACTTTAACTCCGGGGTTTTGTTAATGAATCTTAAGCTTCAACGCAAATTCATTGATGAAAAGGAAATCTTTCAATTTGTACTAAACAATAAAGGAAGGCTTATTCTACCTGATCAAGATATAATTAATGCACTTTTCTCAAAGCAAATAAAGAAGTTGGATGAGACACTATTTAATTATGATCCAAGATATTACAGATATTATAAGTTATCAAGTAAAGGTGTAGTTGACATGGATTATATCATCAATAACACGTCCATAATTCACTTTTGCGGGAAGAAGAAGCCCTGGAATAAAAATTACACAGGTGAATTTTTCTCTTTATATAAGCATTATGAAAAATTGGCATTTCTATAATAAAGTATACTTACTTCAATTAATTAAATAGACTGCATATTTTGCAGTCTATTTAGTTTCACACAAAAATGATTCGTTAATGAAAGGAGAAAGTTGTTGTATGAAAAATAAGAAGGATTACGGTTTTAATGATTATTTTGAAATGGCATTATATTTTTTAGCCCTAACATGCTTTATATATTTTCTTTTCAAAGGAAATAAAACAAAGACTCTGCAACCTGTACTTACAATATTAGTGCTTTACTCCATACGGATTCTTTTAAGAAAATTTAATTTATTGCCGCTGTCAGGTTTAAGATTTTCTATTTTGACCTTTATTTTTGTAACTATGTTTTTAGCAAATGAATTTAATTTTTATTCATATATACCTCATCTTGATAAGATAGAACATCTTCTTTCAGGTATACTGCTTACTTTTATTGGTATGAGTCTATTTAAATATTTAAGCGGAAAAGAACAATATTTAAAGGTCAGTGCACCGACAATAGTACTTTTTAGCTTTTTCTTCTCTACAGCTATGGCAGGCCTATGGGAGGTGTTTGAATTCTCAACAGATATTATTTTCAGCCTAAACTCTCAGAACGGAAGCCTTACGGATACTATGACAGATATTATTTGCGGTTCCGTAGGAGCACTTTTTACCAGTATTTATTTATATTATAAAGTTCACAAGCTCAGTACTACAGCCTATTGAGTTTCTTCCCTATTTACAAATTAATAATATTCCATAATAATACTATAAAAAAGCAGTTGAAATTAACTTTTCAGCTGCTTTTTTATTAAAATTTTTATAACACTTACATATTATACTTCTCTGTACTAATACTAGAAATAGTGTTCTCTGAAAGTCTTCATGCGTTTATGGAATTTTGTAACTCAATAGTTATAAATATACTTCATTATGGAGGTATTTAATATGGGAAGTATGACACCAATATATTCCGAATTAAATAAAAATATAGATTATTTAAATGTCAAGTTTAGTGAATGTCCTGATTTCATGTTGAAAAAAGTCATTTTCAAAGATGGAAGAAAAGGCTGCTTCTTCTATATGAGAGGTTTTGTTAATACGGATTTAATTCAGCGTGACTTTATACAACCCTTATTTCAACTGAATATCAATGACATACCTGATGACGAAATAGCGGATTATCTGCCCATATTCAATACTTCAATAACCTATAACTTAGATACCTTAGTTCAAGGGTTATTGGCAGGTAAAACTGTTTTAATTATTGATAATATAACATGTAGTATAATTTGTGATTTGACAGATATTGAAAAGCGGTCTATTAGCGAGCCTGAAGGTGAAAAGAATATACGAGGACCTCATGAAGGCTTTATCGAAAATCTCGAAACAAATATTGCTATATTAAGAAGAAAAATTAAGGATTCAAATTTGAAGTTTAAAACGATCATATTGGGTACTGAAACAAAGCAAACTGTAGTTATATCATATATTGATGGGCTTGCAAATCCTGATTTGGTAAATACTCTTTATACTAAGGTAAACGAAATTAAGACTGACGGTTTGTTAGCTATAGGTTATATCGAACAATATATAACCGATTCGCCTAATTCACCCTTTCCCCAATATTTAGCTACTGAAAGACCTGATAAAGTAGTCGCATCACTTCTAGAGGGTAGATTAGCGATTTTGATGGATGGAACACCTTTTGTTCTTGTAGTACCGGTATCACTTTGGTCTTTTTTTCAAGCCCTAGATGATTACAGTACTAAATGGATGCTTGGAACTTTTATAAGAATTGTAAGATTTTTTTCAGTTATATTGGCAGTAGTTCTGCCTTCACTATATATATCTGCCACCTCCTTTGAATACTACCTTGTTCCTTTAAATTTACTTGTACCATTAGCTATATCAAGGACTCAGGTAGCTTTTCCACCAATAGTAGAGGCGCTGCTTATGGAATTTACTATAGAAATGATTAGAGAGGCTTCCGTAAGACTCCCTACATATATTTCCACCACTATCGGTGTTGTTGGAGGTATTATAATAGGTCAAGCCGCTGTAAACGCAGGTATAGTAAGCAGTCTATTTATAATTGTAGTTGCTGTCACAGCAATTGCTTCATATGTGCTTCCAATTTACGATTTCGGCCTTGCCATAAGACTCATTCGATTTGTCTTTTTATTAATGGCATCAATCTTCGGTATTATTGGGGTTGAAGTGGGAATAGTTTTTCTTATGGCACACTTACTATCCTTAGAATCCTTAGGTCAGCCTTATTTAATGCCTTTACAACCCTTTAAATTCTCTGACCTTAAAGATACATTGATAAGAGCCC
>JAEZDX010000590.1 GCA_023417975.1 Bacillota bacterium | reverse complement strand
GTTTAGGCTCTTCTGAAACAGCTTGTACACTTTCTTTTGTCTCTTCTTTGATTTCTTCTTCAGCCTCCTCTTTCACTTCATAAGCTAATATTATTCCGTTAAATAATTCATCAACAGGATATTGTCTAAATTTACAGATCTCAAGAAAGCGGCTCAGCAGCTCCTTATCTTTTACTTCCTTAAGCTCAGAGTTTATTATCTTTATAGTTTTCTTATTCATCTTGCAGTTATGCTTCAACCAGTTAATCAGGATTATTTCCTTCGTGTTCTTTGAAATTATAATCTTTCCTAAGCTCTCAAAAGCATTCAAATGCCCATTTATCGCATCGCTGCTGAGTCCTGTCTCCAGCACTGCCAATTTAAGATTAAACTTATAAATGCCGCATGCGGTTGATGTAGTATTGGTTATTAAATACATATAAAAATATCTTTCCTCCGGTGTTAGTTCAAGAATAAAATCATCCTGCCAAAATTTCACTTGGATTTGCTTTGTTATTGTCATTGTTATTACCTCCATAATATTTATTTTCACTCTATAAAAAAGTATCCCTATAATAATAAATACACAGTTTCAGGGAACATTTACGGTTTGTAAAAAAATATTTTTTATTGAATGATAATTTAGTAGAAGAAGTAATGATATTGTCCAAAGAAAGCACAAAAAAATCAGTTTTAAATGATTTTATTTTCCGGGAAATTCTGCAAGGAGCTGGAACAGCAGAATATTAATAGTGTATAAATAAGGGTTTGGTTCTGTATTAAGTTTTATTAATATAGCCTTCTTATAATAAAGCTACTTAACCATGGATTCATAATATGATATAATAGAAAAAATAAATACTATGAGCCTTAAAGCTATATCTATAAGGTTTATAACTAATAATCGTACATTAGTGAATATAGAACATAATATTTGCAGGAGTTAATGGAGAAGGTAAAGCTTCCATATATCTTACTCTAACAAAAGATTGCCGTTTGCCTTATCTGGGAACGGCATTTTTTATAAAGCTCTGTGTAAGATTATAACTATAGTTCAATATAAAGGTTGGAGTTGAATTATCTCCAAGGCCACATTAGAGGCTAAGTGCAGTAGCTTTAAGCCTCTAACACGTCGAAAATCGGAAACGTTATCTGAAGTTTTAATACTATCGAAATCCCGACGACATATTTTATTTTGTGTTGTATAGGAGATAGGACGATATTAAGAAATAGGTCATAAATAATAATATTGCGGGTGATTATAATGATTATTGGTATCTTTGTATGCATTATTGGAGCCATATATTTGGGTTACTCATATTTTTATAGACACACTGTAACAGTCTATCATAGGAATCAAAAATTTGTAATTATAAACAGTGAAAAATACTTCATGTTACAGTTCTACTTTGCAATTTTAAATTCGACCCAAATGATTATAATTGGAATAATAGCAACTCTTATAAACTTACAATTTTATGTTTTTTCGTCAGTATTACTTTTACACTTTATAAATTATCTATTTAAAGTAGTTGCTAGAAGAAAAGGATATATCCAATATGAGCAATAAATCATATGCTTACAAAATGTTGCCGATTGCCTTGGATTAGAGAGTATTTGCATGGGACAAGTATGGTATTGAAATATATCTTTCAAATCAAGAGAATTTTGAAACAGGCGCCAAGGTACAATCACCAACCTGAGCTGCCTAAAGCGGCAAATGTATGAGTATGAAACGTTATCATATATCTGTGCACAGGACATGTGTATGAAGATACACTTTTTTATTGAGTAAATTTGTGAGGGTGAAATAAGTGAGTAGTTGTAAGTTACTAAAGGTAAAAGCCATAATTCAAAATCCATATTATAAAGCCCCGAGCTGGATTGATGATAAAATTGATAGAAGAGAATATGTTATTTTAAACGAGGAGTCATCAGAAAATGATGTAGAATTATTTTTGATAGAAATACTGGGGTACAATGATATTAATATTGAACAGGATATAAATTCTGTAATTAAAGAACTTATGTGTGAAGATGAAATTGCAATAGCTGGAGGAATCTTATTTATTGGAGAAGATAAGGAAATATTTCCTAGTTGTTGTTGCGGTTTGGAAAGTTGGAATGAAATATTAGTTGCCGCTATTGATAAAACATCTCCATGGTTAGGGCATGACCCTAATCCTTGCTTTGAGCATACTAAAAGTAACATTAGAATATGGTCAGATGATTTTAATAAAAGACATTCAAATGAAATATACTTCATAGAGTGTGATAGGGATATTATGATTGAAAAACTAAAGTTAATTGAAAATGATTTGATTAAATTCTCTAATGGCCCATTATATAAACATTTTATCAAATATGCTCCAACTCATGCCGATCAGATAGTACAACAGTTTAAAAAGTGGTTTTCATTAAGCAATGATTAAATTCATCAAGTGCCAAATTGCGATGTAAATGGAACTTGAAACAGGATATGTTTCGGAGCTGTACGAAGATATTTCTATGTTTATAGGTGGTCAAATCACAATATATGATACCATTGATTTTCAGATAGCGAGAAAACCATAACTATCTGAAATAAGTAATCTTAAACTGTATTATTCATATCTTTCTTGTTGTGTGAAACAACTTTGAGTATTTAATTAGATTCAGCTCAAAGCGTAGAGGTTAAAGCAGCGGATAGCAAAAAAATCCGTTCAACTTGACTTGAAAAAAGCAGTGAAGCTAAGAAAAGCGTTCTAGGCATCGGAAATTAGAAACTTTGGTCGAAATAATTATAGAAAGCAGGTGAGGATATGGGTTGGAAACATATTGTAGTAGAAGGTTATTGCTTCTTCAAAAGTAAAGAAAATAAAATCCCTGAATTTTGTTTAAAAGGCCCTGGCAACTTAGGACTTCAATGTATTGCAGGGAATGAGGTCAATAATATGAGGTGTCCTCATTTTGCTTTCGGGAAAGCAAGGTCTACTATTATTGTCACAGATGAAGAAGGAGCGGATTTTGCTAGTGCTGGGTTTGATGTGGAGGATGCGCAGAATATAAGTGAAGAAGAGTATTTAAAAAAGGAAAAGGAATGGACTAATAATTGGTCAGAAAAAATCTATGGAAGTACATTCCGATAGTAATGTTAATTTAAAAGGATATCAATATGAGGTATGGATAGAAAATGAGAATTGTACAGATTATCAAAGTTGAGATAAGTAAAGTTGGCTTGAATAGTGAAGGATACTTTGAAACAAGCAAAATGATAATGGAAAAAACGTGGACTTTTCAGGATACTAAATCCATAAAAGTATTCAGCAAAGAGTCTGTTACAGGTAATCTTGAACCAAGAGCATATACACAAATTGGAGATGAATATAATACATATTATGTTAAGATAAATTACAAGGACAATTCAATTGAAGAATGGCTTTTATGGTTAGATAATAGTTTTAGTAAAGATGGTGCAGCCGAAAATAAGGTTAACTTAGGGAAAATATTTGGAGTTGAGCTTATAGAAAAAGGTAGCAAAAGACTTGAAACATCAAATAAAATGCTGCCGTTCACCTTGGCTGGGAGCGGTACTTTTTATATAGTTGTATGTAAGAATATAACTGTTGTTCAATATAAAGGTTTCTGTTGAATTGCCTCTAAGGTTTAAAATCTTTTTCAGACATAAACTAAAAAATAATAATTAGAGGTAAATAGATATGTGTAAGGAAATGAAAGTTTCATCAAGTAAAAATTACGAGTTTTACTATTGCAAAGACTCGTTGGCCGAAAGTGATATTGATAAGATTATATCTATTCAAGAAAACTGCTATACAGAAATATGCTCTACATTGAGAATTTCTCCAAATCTAAGAATAAAGTATTATTTGACTAGTACACCAGAAGAAGTAGGAGAAATTTACGGAGACAATGAACCGTGCAATGGATTTTCCTCACCACCAGATAAGATTTACGCTGTATATAGTGAGAAAATTAAATGTATTGGACCACACGAAGACGCCCATATTTTATCTTATACAATTAATAGACCTAAATCAGCATTCATTAGAGAAGGATTAGCAATGCATTTTGATAAGGTTTGGTGGGGGATTGAAAATGATAAGTGGGTAAAAGCTTTTATTGATGACAATCAGTATATATCAATTTCGCAATTAATATTAAATAATGTATTCTTTCAATATCCGGATAGAATTACTTACCCTATAGCTGGGGCATTTACAAGCTATATAATCAATGAATTTGGTATAGATGAGTATTTAGAGCTCTATAAGATAAAATTAGAATACTCAAAAAAATTTATTGAAAGAATACTTAAACTCTCCATTGATAAATTGGAAGGTAATTTCATCAACTATATTAAGCAATTATATTAGAACATAAATATCTCCATAATTAAAAGTATGAAGTTTTTCAAGTATTATTAATAGATATTATTCGAGGTTTAGATAACTGCGAAGCCGAGAGGGGTTGCTCTAGGCTTGTCGGAGTCTTGAACGCGAGACGTTATACGCAAGATATCACTAATTAGAGATTGTTCTAATAATGGAGGAGAAAAATCTATGAAGAAACTAACTAAAATATTGTTTATTATGTTAGCAGGACTAATTATTTTCATTTTTAATGCTTGTTCTAGCAATCAATTTATTGTGAAAAACAATGCTGTAGATATTAAAATAGGAATTGAGAATTTCATAAATCGTGGTGGAACAACAGGAATTCAAATTGATGTGAAAAATGAATGTGATATAGATAATATAAAAGTGATTTCATACACTGTGTCAAATGGACAATTTGGACATGCTGTCATGGAAAAAAAGTCAAATGATTCTTACAAGATTAGAACTGCTGAATATGGTACCAATATTATTGGACATCCGATATTAAAGACTAAAAACGGAAAGTACTTATTAGCTATAGGCAGAAAATATAATCAAGATATAGAATACGTAAGTACAGAAGTTGATAATCGGAAGTATATCTTTGATGTGTCAGGACAATCGTATTTTATTCAATATTATCAAGTGCCTAAGGAGACAGCTGCTAATTTTAGTGATAGGTTTATTCTTCTAGACCGATATAACAAGGATATTACCACTCAAGTAAAGAGTGAAGATTAGGATTCAATCAATATTTACATATCTATAATATCTGTACGATAATTCAAAATTTAAAGTAATCCATCCATGGTTAGCAGAGGCTTATAGAGAGTTAAAAGAGGCAGTAAGCTAATTTAAGCATAGTGGATGTGAATGCATATATTTTAGAGCATACTGAAAGGTTTGGAATACCGATTTCCTTTTTTAATATTAATAAAGATTTATGGAATAATAATTATATCTTTATTACATAAGAAGGGGCGAGAATATGGTTAAAGAAGCAAAGCAATCCAAATACAAAACAGCAGTTAGGCGAACAAGTGAATATCAGGATTCAAATAGGGAGGCAACTCTTGATAATGAGGTAACCATAGATAATGAGGCAGGGGAGTATAAAGAAGATACTATCCCTCGGATAAATACAAGAGGATTATAAAATTTAGCACAGATATTAAAAGTATCTGTGTTTTTTTATTCAATAGCTTGGCACAAATTAATAAGCCATTGAAGTCAGTTCAAAATAGACTTTTATATAAAAACTTGAAATAAAATCCATAAAGATTTAAAATATGATATTATGTATATAAATGGGTGTATACGCGTACATATATGAATTGCAAAATTTAAGGGGAAAGTGAGAAGACTATGGTTAGAAATTTTTTGTTCTCTTGGAAGAAAAAGAAGTTAATTTTAATAGTTGCTCTATTAAGCTATTTTCTATGCATTACAATAATGTCAATATTATTGAATCAGGTTGCTTTCGATAGAAAGATAGCTAAAAATGTAAGCATGGGATATGAAGAAAACTACTCCGTAGTTGATGTTAAAAGTAACAAAGGAAAGAATATTGAGTTCAAAACCGTAGAAATACTGGACAAGTATGCCGCCTATGGGAAAGTAGATGTTCTAGGACTGGGGAATAGCAGCATAGGATACGGCAGTAATCATACAGATGCTGAAGTGTGCCCCACTCTTTTCTATAAAAAGCCTGATTGGACTCCGGCTTTGATTAAGGGTAGATATATGACCGTTGAGGAGAGCGCTAAAGGGTTACCGGTGCTTCTGCTGGGAAAGAATACAGCTTCCATAATTAAAGCTGATTTAGGAAGTGAAGTTGATTTTTATGGAAAGAAGTACAAGGTAATAGGTATTTTAGGCATGAAATATTTCCATAGTGATTGGGATAATTCATTGGTTATTTCACTAAAGGGACTGCCACCAGATTATATAACTGAATTTGAAGAAAAAACAATGAAGGCTGACAATAATGGAAGTAAAGTTTTGGATTTTAGAATGGTATACAGAATAGACGATGATTCATATGAAAAAACAATAAATCAGGCTAACAAAGAGCTTAATAATTCAGTAATTACAACAGTGCCAAATACGACCTCCTTTGGTGGACGCAGCTTGTTCGTCGATATTCAAAGATCAATGCTTATAACTATTCCTATTATAATCGTAGCCGTACTTAATGTTATAAATATATCATTATTATGGGTGATGGATAGAAAGAGAGAGATTACAATCAAAAAAGCTCTTGGTGCCACTGATGCTCTTATTATAAAAAAGATGAGAAATGAACTAATGTCAATAGTGGTGATAGCAATTGCTCTCTCTTTTATAGTACAAAAATTGCTGGAAGAAAGTCTTGAATCAATATTGTTCAAGTTGGAATTGAGCCTGCAGTTTTCAATGCTCTCCTTTATTATTAGTATTATCGTTTCCCTTGGCATAGGGTATTTGACAACTATAATACCGGCAAGAAAGATTCTTCTTATGGAACCGTGTGAGGCCTTAAGATATGAATAGGGGGGTGAAGTTATGACCGGATATATAATTATCAAATCACTAAAGAAAAAGCATTACAGAAACATTGGAATTATACTTCAGCTTACTCTTGGAAGTTTAATTATGACTTTAGCATTATCAAATTATAGGTTCTATGAGAGAGAATACGAAGCGGAGCAAAAAATAATAACTCCAAACGTATATAAAATTGACATTTTTCCTAAAAAGGCTAGCAGTGTTGGTGCAGACTTAACTTCTTCTTTCGATGGAATAACCGACAATGGTGAAAAGTCAGCTCAAGCTATTAATTCAATAGTGGAGAAGGATGCGAACATAGATAAAATAGGGAAAGGCTTTGACTGTAACTTAGCCTTGGACAAGAGCACGGATGGAGATTCACAGCTTTTAAAGTCCAGCCGCGGTTACATTGAAGTATATTCAGAAAATAAGGAATTAACAGAGATGTGTATTAACAAAGTTAAGAAAGGAATGGACTTTGCTCATTATTTCGCAAGTGAAGAGAGTAATAGCAGCATTGTGCCAATGTTGGTTTCGGAAGCTGTTGAAAAGGAAAACCCAATAGGCAGTGTTGTGACGTTGCCAGAAGAGGAAAATACAAAGTTTAAAATAATTGGAGTATTAGATGAAAAATATCCGATTTTAGATCAATTATACAGTGGTAAGGCCGCAGCTGAAATGAATGGTTTATACTATTGTGTAACGGGAGGACTATTTAATAGTAGATATAGTTTTGTGTACGTTAAGCTGAAAGATGGTGTAAATGTCAGCGAAGCAAAAAAATCTTTTGTGTCAAATCTGGACAGCTCTCTTGATGCTCAATTTGCTACCTTAAAGCAGTTTTCTGAGGGAAACTTAGTTGCCGGCATAGATAGAACAGCCAAACCAATATTTTATGGCATTATAATTTTAATTTTATCAACCTTTGGGGTGATAAGTATAGTTTTAGCTTCTCTTTTGAAGAGAAAAAGAGAATTGGGAATAAGAATTGCGGCAGGAGCATCGAAGAAGCATATTATCGAAATGATTACCGGAGAGATAGCTTGTCTGTTTATATTTTCTCAAATAATCAGCATCGTTATTACTGCGCTTATGAGTTTTATCAATGATAGGCGAATATTTGATTTAAAAATACTAGGCATAAGTTCGTCAGTTATTATTATACTTTTAGTAATTTCGCTGATACCGATTTTCATAAAAGTATTGAGAATGAAGCCGATAGATTTAATCTATGAATGGAGGGGATGAGGAAATGAGTCAAATAACCTTGGATCAAGTTTCAAAAAGGTATATTGTCTACGGCAATGTAACAAATGCACTTGATAAAATAGATTTAAAAATTGAACAAGGAGAGATGATTGCAATAATGGGACCATCAGGCTCCGGCAAGAGTACTATGCTGAATATACTCGGCTGCTTGGACAATCCAACAGAGGGTCAGTATTCTTTAAATACGGAACGGGTTGACAAGATGAGTGGAGATACACTGTCAAAAGTAAGGAATCAAACTGTAGGCTTCATATTTCAGCAGTTTGCACTGATTGATGACTATACTGTCATGGAGAATGTGGAGCTGCCTCTTATTTATAGCAATATGCATAATAAAAAGAAAAAAAATACAAAAGATGCTATGCGTAAAAAGATTTATGAGGTACTAACCACACTTGGAATAAGGGAACATGCAAACAAATATCCATCTCAGCTTTCGGGTGGACAACAGCAAAGAGTAGCAATAGCAAGAGCGTTAATAGCAGAGCCGGACATTATTATAGCTGATGAACCTACCGGAGCACTGGACCAAAAAAATGGAGCAGAAGTTATGAAGCTTCTTGTAGAAATAAATAAGATGAGTAAAACAGTCATAATAGTTACGCATGACGAAAAGGTTGCGGATTACTGTAATAGAAGAATTAATATTTTGGATGGAAAAGTAATAAGTGATACAAAAGCCCAAGCTGCATGCTAGGGCTTTTTTGTGAAGGAAGAATAGTATAGACCTTCTATGTTCTATTTAGTTAAATTCTTTGAACATGCTGCCAAGTCATAAATATCGATTATACCATCGTTATTTACATCAAAACGGGAATTCCAATATTGTTGGCTATTTTTTACGTTGTAAAGTTTGGCTAAGGATGCAATATCCAAAATGCTTACTTCTCCATCGTTATCAAAATCATAAATGCTCATCCATTTTGCATACAAAGTAGTATCTTCAATGACAATGTCGGAGTAGAAGTCCCAGCGATTTTTACACTCAGCTTCCTTATACCAGCCGGCAAATCTATAACCTGTCTTTTTAGGTGATGTTGGAGTGCTTACTAGACCATCACTGTTAGCCGCTTTGCTTTTCACATCACTGCCGCCCTGGGAATTAAATGTAACTGTAAAAGGATTCCTAATCCATTTAGCATATAAGGTTATATCTTCTGTAATTATAGTGTTAAAAAAGTCAAATTCATTTACAAATTCAGGTTCTGTAAACCATCCTCCAAAGGTAAAGCCATCTTTAGTAGGACGAGTATTAGTAGCAGAGACTCTATAATCTTTTATAACCGGCTGTTCAGGAATTGAAGAGCCTCCATTAGAGTTAAAACTCACAAGATTGCAGGATTTAACATTGACATAGTATTTTCCGATATTATCAACTTCCGGAGTTCTATAAACATTCAAATAATAAGTTCCGGCGGTCACAGCAATATTTTCATATATCATAGTTAAGGAATCTGTCTTAATAAAATTTTTCTCCCATATAACTTTCCCATCAGAAGCTTCTATTTTCAGTGGAAGGCAATTATAAAAAGAGTTTACTTCCAAATGAATATATTCATCTCTCGGAACTACAATCTTATATAAATCCCTATCATCACCCCAAGTAAGTATGCCAACCTTTGAGCCTGAGTCTAAATCCAGGATTTGAGCTGTGTCCGGTGTATTATCCGGCTCCACATCGTCATTTATTGTACTATTGGTAACGAGAAGCGATATAGTTGCTTTACTCTCCGGTACGATTTTAATATAATATGTACCGGACGGTAAGTCCACCGCATTTTCCCATTTCGCACCGTTTGAAATAACGCCTTCAAGTATATGTATCCCATCAGTAGTTGTTAGGTCTACAACCCCATTAGTCATGTTCGATTCCAACCGAATAAATACTCTTCCGGATTTAGAGAGAGTTATTGAAAATGTATTGTATTTGGAGTCCGGATAAATAACTGTTCCAATGCCTGAGCCAAATGGAATTTTTGTAATATAATCATCTGCAAAAGCTTTTTTTTCAGGTATAGCAGCTTGTACAATTAGAAATGATAGTAACAATACAGGAAGAAAAATTCTTTTAAACAACACATCACCGCCAAATCATATAATTAACTTATACATATTTTCTGAAGCATTTCTTCATAAATTCCCCTTATTGCAATATAGTTTGTATGAATATTATACAATTTAACTGTTTTTATGACAATATTTTTAGTTTTGAAGGAAAAATATATAAAGAGGTTTATTTTTTTAATATGAATTTTTCCCAATATATCAAATTGATTGATACTCAATTTAATACTGATAGTTTAATAAAATCCACAAGCAACCATTCCAATACTTTTTTTATTACTTATTTTATGTTAGTATTTTGGTTATTAATAAGTTTATTGATCAGTTATGTGGAAATACGAGCTGCATTGACAATACTTGATTATTTATCATCTATTAGTTTTACTACTGCGATATAGCAATAATTCTTATAAAATGGGAAAGGGGACTTACTATGGATTTACTTATGACAATACTATTACTGATGGTATGCTTATTGATTTCCAATATTATCAGTCATTATATTCCTTCTATTCCTACCGCGTTGACTCAGATAGCTTTGGGAATAATTATGTCCTTTATTTTTAAACATAATACCTTTGAAATAGAACAGGAATGGTTTTTATTACTGTTCGTAGCGCCACTTTTGTATAATGACGGAAGATACTTCCCAAGGGAAGAATTGTGGAAGATGAAGTGGTCAATACTTGCAAATTCACTTGTACTTGTGCTTTTAACTACCGTTTTCGGAGGATATTTTATACATTGGATAATACCTAATATACCACTTGCTGCAGCATTTGCATTGGCAGCTATTCTCTCACCTACTGACCCGGTAGCTGTAAACGGAATTGCAAAGCGAATACATATTCCTGAAAATGTATTGAACTTGGTAAGAGGAGAATCTCTGATAAATGATGCATCAGGGTTGGTAGCTTTTAAATATGCTATTGCAGCTTTAGTTACCGGTTACTTCTCGTTGGGAAAAGTGCTATTGAATTTTTCCTATCTCTTCTTTGCAGGAGCGATTTCAGGTTTGTTTTTTGCTTTGCTTGTTACATTTATAAGATTTATATTGCGTAAAAAAGGCATAACCGATGTAGTATTCCACTCTCTGCTGCAAATACTCACCCCCTTTGGTATCTTTGTTATAACCGAAGCAATGCATGCTTCAGGAGTAATTGCTGTAGTCGTAGCAGGAATTGTTCATTCATTGATAAGAGAGAGAACAGAAACAAGAATAGCTGAAGAGCAGGTGCTTACGGAAAATATTTGGTCTATTATACTATTTGTTTTGAATGGTATTGTATTTCTCCTATTGGGCTTAAATATACCATCATCAATGATTGAAACCATAGCTGACCCAAGCATTGGGAATTGGATGGCCATAGGCTATGTTATAGCTATAGGTTTTGTAATTTTATTAATTCGTTTTATTTGGTCATATTTTATTGCCTACTATGAATATAAAGTAAGCAATAAAAATATTGCTGAAAAACCTAAAATAAAAATTATGTTAATGACAAGCTTAACAGGTGTTCGTGGGACGGTAACAATGGCGGGAGTACTTTCAATTCCTCTTTTCATGGATAATGGAGAGGCTTTTCCTGAACGTGCACTGATACTTTTTATAACAGCAGGGGTTATATTATTCACATTAATAATAGCAACAATAGTACTCCCAATCTTAAGTGATGATAAAGCAGAAGAAGAAAAGTATTGCGACAATAGGCTAAGTGAGGCGAAGATCAGGCTCTTATCAGCTTCCGTTAAAATGATTGAATCGGAAATTGATGAAGAAAATGAGTATGCTGCCTATGAACTTATAAATGAATACAAAATGATATTTAAGGGCAATGATTTGAGAAGTCCTTTGGCTATAGGTGAAGGTCTCGGACAACAAAAGATAACGGAAATCTGGTTAGTTGCACTAAGCGCTGAAAGAAAATATATAGAACAATTGAGGAATAGGCAGGCAATTCCTGAAGGTGTATTTGAAGCCTTTGAAAGGTCATTGGAATACAGGGAGGAAGCTCTTGCTAAGAATGTTCGACAAGATTTTAAATTTATTATACGAAGATTTATGCGAGGCTCAAAGAAGTGCTTTAATGGTCAGGAGCCTTGTGAATAAGAGCATAAAATAAACAATTTGAAATTGGTAAAGGATGTTCAGTTAAAGGCTTTCCAGGCTGCAATTGAGGGCTTGGAGGAGTATGGAAGGAAGCATGCTGAATCTGATTTTGTACTTGCGGTAATTCTACATTACAAGAATTTAATCAACAGATTTAAAGGGTCAAATGTTAAGTATGATGAAAAGAGTATAGAGAAGAAGGAAGAATTGCGTATTAAAGCAATGGATATACAGCGATCTGAGATTCGTAACATGTATGAACTTGGTAGAATTTCAAGAGAACAATCAAATGAGTTAAGACGGTATATAAACTACATAGAGAGCACAATTCTATATAAGCATGCAGAATGAGTATGTATTTAGATTGAAAAATATGGGCACACAAAATTTAAATCAACATAAACTGAAATTAGTTTAGACAAATAATATTTCCATAAGTTAAAATATTATTAGAGGCAGCTGCCTAAGAATTTTAGGGAAAATACAAAAGTAATGAAGCTTGGAGGTTTTTTATGCTGATAAACTGGTTTATAAATTTAAATCACATTTCCCAGGCACTTTTAGCAACTTTATTTACTTGGTTAATTACTGCAGCAGGCTCAGCTCTAGTATTTATTTTTAGGACTATTAATAATAAGGTTCTTAATGGGATGCTCGGATTTGCAGCAGGGGTTATGATAGCTGCAAGTTTTTGGTCTCTTCTGTCTCCGGCCATTGAGATGGCAGAGCAATCCGGTAGTCCTGCATGGCTTCCTGCAGTTGTGGGGTTCTTGGTTGGAGGGGCATTTTTATGGTCTGTGGATAAAGTCTTGCCGCATATCCATATGGGAGCGGATATTGAGGATGCAGAGGGAGTAAAAACCGGTTGGCAGAGAAGTGTATTACTAGTGCTTGCTATTACTCTCCATAATATACCGGAAGGGTTGGCTGTAGGGGTAGCCTTTGGGGCTGTTGGAGCAGGATTACCTGCAGCATCGTTGGCTGGAGCGGTGGCTCTTGCCATTGGAATAGGTATACAAAACTTTCCGGAAGGAGCCGCTGTTTCAATACCACTTCGTAGAGAGGGGCTTTCAAGGCTAAAAAGCTTTGTATACGGACAAGCATCAGGCATAGTAGAGCCTATAGCGGGGGTTATAGGTGCAGCTGCAGTAATATTAATGAAGCCCATACTGCCATATGCATTATCTTTTGCTGCAGGAGCAATGATTTATGTGGTTGTGGAAGAATTGATACCTGAGGCACAGATGGATAGAGATACGGATATAGCTACCATCGGAGCTATGTTGGGATTTGCAGTTATGATGTTTTTGGATGTAGCGTTAGGATAAGGCATTTGGAAAAAAAGCTTAATAATTAGTAATTGATAGGGCTGTAGTACATGCGGTTAACAATAGCAAGTAAGGCAGCTCTATTTTTGTGTGGATTTATGCCAGCTTACAGCGTGAGCATAATGTATCATATATCATATATGAACTTTTTCCATAGTAAGGCTATGTTCAAAAGTAGTGGTAGGTATGATTTTTCACAAGCCGAAAACAATGTAAACACTCATGAAGGTAGCTTTTAGTAGAGCTAGGCATAAATTATCTATAAATGCTTCATATTAATAATAAAAAAATTTTTTTTGTGTAAATGTTTAGATGAAAAACGACATATTGACTAATAATAAAATAGGAGTAGAATATATTTTGCATGCGAAATATATCTGTGCAAAATATTTTACAAAAAATATTTACAAATGTGATAATTTTTTATGAAGGAAGTGGGAAACAGCGTGGATGAACTAGGAAATGGGATATTGGTATTTAAAGCAATAAAAAAAGTAATGCAGAGTTTTAGGAATAGTATGGAGCACCAATTCAGTGATTTTGATCTAACAGGCCCCCAGGGAATGTTAGTGGGAACTTTGATGCATTACGATAAGATGAAGATCAGTGACCTAAGTGAAAAGCTTGCTTTATCCAACAGTACCG
>JAEZDX010000569.1 GCA_023417975.1 Bacillota bacterium | reverse complement strand
TAAATTCTCCAGGTTCCGCTATCCTGGCTCCTGCTTTTACTACTTCCTCTAATACTCTTCTTGTAGCTATTGTACCGCCATGACAATTAATTTCAACTGTGTCTTCAGCTGTAAAACTTTTCGGTCCCTTCATATAACTTACTATTACTTCATCTATAATATCTCCGGTGCTATTTTCAATTATATGGCCATATCTCATTGTAAAAGTTTTTATATTTAAAAGATCACGTCCGTTTTTACCTACAAAAATATTAGCTACAATAGAAAGAGCTTTATTTCCCGAAACTCTAACTATTGAAATTCCAGCTTCACCAATTCCAGTTGCTACAGCTGCAATTGTATCAAATTCCTTCATTAAGATCACCTCTATTTTTCTATTTAACATATATGTCAAATATACTTATCCACTAAATTATAAGGATACCACTAAATATTCTTATTGTTTCATAACAGTATATAATTTATAAATAACACTTCTATAATTTAAAAAGAAAGCCCTTTAGGCTTTCTTTAAATTCACAACTACCCTTCTATAAGGTTCTTCACCTTCACTAAAGGTCTCAACATATTGGTCGTTCTGTAATGCAGAATGTATTATTCTTCTCTCATAAGGATTCATTGGTTCAAGTCTAAAACTCTTCCCTGTCTTTCTTACCTTATAAGCAGTCTTACTAGCAAGACGTCTTAAGGTTTCCTCTCTTTTTGCCCTATAGTTCTCAGTGTCCAGTACAACCCTCTTATACTCATTGTCCTGATCTTTATTAACAACTAGGCTAACAAGATATTGTAAAGAGTCTAGAGTTTCACCTCTATAGCCTATTATAATGCCCATATCCGGTCCAACAAGGTTGATTTTTAAAACGTTCTCTTCTTCTTTAATTTTAATTTCAGCCTTAATTCCCATGGAATTTAATACATCTCTTATGAAGGTCTTTGCATCATATATGTAATCCCTTTTAACTTTTACTCTAACTCTCGCTGGTTTGGCACCAATAAGTTTAAAAAGACCTTTACTGCCTTCCTCCAATACCTCTACTTCAACTCTGTCTTCAGTTAATTTCAATTCTGAAAGAGCAGCCCTAACTGCATCTTCCACGGTTTTGCCAGTCATTTCAATACTTTTCATACCCAACGCACCCACCTTTTTTATATTAAAAGGTATATAGAACTTTACGTTCTATATTATTTTTTACCTTTATTTTTACCTTTAGAAGTTATTTTGTCAGTGCTTACTTCTTTAACTATATCTTTACTGCTTTGAACCTTTATTTCGTCCTTATTTACCTTCTTTCCCATAAGGCCTGCCTTTTTCATAAATAAGTTTTGTGCAAGTTGAAAAAAGCTGTTAGATACCCAATATACACCTAATGCCGCTGGTACAGTAAGTGTTATAAAACCGGAAAAGACCGTCATAACCATATTAGTCGTATTAGCTGTCTTTGCTTGAGGATTATCATTTTTAGGCATCATTATAGCCATAGAGAAATATGAAATTACAGCTGATGATATTGCCAACACGTAATTATTTGTTTTAGTTAAATCAGGTACAAGAAACGTAAATCCCTTTTCAGTTAAATTATTAAGCTCCGGAAGCAATTGCCTAATCAATGCGTACATAGCAAAAAATATTGGCATCTGAATTAATAAGGGCAGACATCCTCCTAATGGATTTGCTCCTGATTCTTTATATAACTTAGATAATTCTGCTTGTTGTTTTTGTGGATCGTTTTTATACTTTTTCTGAATCTCCTGCATTAATGGCTGTACTTCCTGCATCTTAGCCTGAGACTTAGTTTGTTTAATATTAATAGGTAGTAACAATATTCTGATTATTGCGGTAAACAAAATTATCGCTAAACCATATGTATACGCCTTATTCAATCCGAACCAACCTACGAAAGTAAATACATAATCATATAAAGCCTTTAAAATCTTTCCTATCAATTAGGCATCCTCCTAAAAATTATTTTACTGGGTCATATCCACCTTTATTAAAGGGATGGCATTTTAAAACTCTTCTAAGAGCCATAAATCCACCCTTCACAGCCCCATACTTTTCAATAGCATCCAATGCATATTGAGAGCATGTTGGGTAAAATCTGCAGCAGGGGCTTTTCAAAGGAGATATATGTTTTCTATAAAATCTAATTGCTGCTATTAGAGTTTTTTTCATCATTAATTAGACCTGCCTTTTTAAAAAGCTTTTTCATTGAACTTTCAATTTCACAATAGGTCTTATCCTTTGCAGCAGTTCTTGCTACGAATACAAAATCAAACTTTTTTTTAAGCAGACTGCTATTCAACCTGTAACTCTCACTAATTAACCTTTTAACTCTGCTTCTAACAACACTTTTGCCAACTTTTTTACTTACCGAAATTCCTACTCTATTTATATCATTTCCATCTACATTATTCTTATAATTTTTATATATGTACAATACTAATAAATCAGTAGAAAAAGACTTTCCCCTTCTGTAAACAATCCTGAACTCCACATTTTTCCGCAATTTTTCAATTTTCATCAGAATTCACGTCTCCTTATTTTCAGCAATTGCAGAAAAAGGCCACTAAAGCGGCCCTTATGCTGTCAATCTCTTTCTACCCTTTTGTCTTCTTCTCTTAAGAACGTTTCTTCCGTTTAAAGTAGACATTCTTTTTCTAAAACCATGCTCTCTTTTTCTCTGCTTCTTTTTTGGCTGATAAGTCATGAACATTTGGACTGCACCCCCTTTGTCGCTGGTGTTTATAACAATTATCTTACTATCAAAAAATAGATAATTATAGTTTTACCATATAATTATATATGTTGACTAAATTTCTGTCAAGAATAAGGATATTGTTGATAATATGAATTATTTATCTACTTTTTGTGGATAACTTCTTGAATACGTAAGTTCATTTTGTTATTATTAAAATGCGACTGTGAATAATTTTAAATAAATTGAAGTTATCCACACCTGTTGATAACTTTGTGTATAACTTGTTCAATTTCTCTTGATATCTCATTTTTCTTATTGTATTTTTGACTTATTTCTTAGTAATATTCACATTTTTATAATGTTACTAAATTTTTTATAGCACTTGTTGATAATGTTTTACATACACAAATTTATTAACATGTGTATATTTTTTACTACAAATGTCAACAAATTAAAACAAACAATACTATCTGTTAATAAATTTGTGTATATAATTTTTTTTATTTAGACTGGAGGATAATAAATGAGCGCCCAATTGTATGATTTATGGGAAAAAACATTGAATATAATTAAAGGCGAGCTTACTGAAGTAAGCTTTAATACGTGGATAAAAAGTGCCGTTCCTCTTTCAATTACGGAGGATACAATTAAATTGGGTGTTCCAAATGATTTTACAAAGGAAATTCTAGATACTCGATATAAGGATCTATTAATTAATGCCGTTAAACTCATTTCAACTAAGCGATATACTATTGATTTCTCTATTATTTCTGAAGAAACTGCTACGGTTGAAAAAGCTAAAGATGAAACTAAAAAAAATGTACAGGTATCCGATGAAATGTCTGCAACCTTGAACCCAAAATATACTTTTAATTCCTTTGTTATAGGAAATAGTAACCGGTTCGCACACGCAGCATCTTTAGCTGTTGCCGAATCTCCTGCAAAAGCTTACAATCCTCTTTTTATTTATGGTGGAGTAGGCCTTGGAAAGACTCATCTTATGCATGCAATCGGTCATTATATTTTACAAACTAACTCAAAAGCTAAGGTTGTATATGTGTCCTCGGAGAAATTTACAAATGAGCTAATTAATTCTATTAAAGACGATAAAAATGTTGATTTTAGAAATAAATATAGAAATGTTGATGTTCTTCTTATAGATGATGTTCAGTTTATTGCCGGAAAAGAGAGAACCCAAGAGGAATTCTTTCATACATTCAACGACCTTCACGAAGCAAATAAACAAATAATTCTCTCAAGTGATCGTCCACCTAAGGAAATTCCTACATTAGAGGATAGGTTAAGATCAAGATTTGAATGGGGACTTATTGCTGATATTCAACCTCCTGATTTCGAAACAAGAATAGCAATATTAAAAAAGAAAGCAGATGTTGAGAAATTAAATATTCCTAATGAAGTTATGGTTTATATAGCCTCTCAAATAAAATCTAATATAAGAGAACTTGAAGGTGCACTTATTAGAATTGTTGCATATTCATCACTTACAAATAAAGAAGTGAGTGTAGATTTAGCTTCAGAAGCATTGAAGGATATAATTTCAAACAAGCAGTCAAAGCACATAACTATTGACTTAATACAAGATTCTGTAGCAAGTTATTATAATATGAAAATAGATGATTTTAAGTCTCAACGCCGTACTCGAAATGTTGCTTTTCCAAGACAAATTGCAATGTACCTATCTAGAAAGTTAACAGATATGTCTCTTCCTAAAATAGGAGAAGAATTCGGAGGCCGAGATCATACTACAGTAATTCATGCATACGAAAAAATCTCCGAAGCTCTTCAAAATGATGAGTCCCTTCAACGTACGATAAATGACTTAACTAAAAAGATTACTCAAAAATAATCAACAAATGTAAATAATTATTTATACTTGTTTGTGGATAAAAGAAAGAGGCTATAATTTAAAATAACAATGTGGATAAGTGTATAGTTAGTGTAATATCTTATCCACAATTATTTTTGCTCTTTTATCGTTGAATTTTACTGGCTAGAGGTACTTATCCACAAACTCACAGCCCCTACTACTATTACTACTAAAAATTTATTATACCTAACCTTATTATAGAGATTTATTTAGTGTTAATAAAATAATAAACAAATCATATTTTTGGAGGTATTTAGAATGAAGTTTATATGTCAAAAAAATGTTCTTCAAGAAGCAATATCAAT
>JAEZDX010000524.1 GCA_023417975.1 Bacillota bacterium | reverse complement strand
TGATGATCCTTTTACTGACCCGGATTGGAATGCTGACACAAAGCGACCAGAAGACCTTCGCTGTGATTTGGTAATTGAGCACTCAAAAAACGCTATGGCTTGGGATCGGCTTAACTCCTATGGACTTCTTCATTCGAAAGGTATTTATGAGAATTGGCGAGATACTAACAAGCAAAAACGTGTAGTAAATCTTACACGCTCCTCCTATATCTCTGGGCAAAGATATGGAACAATTTCCTGGTCCGGAGATATAAGCGCCAAATGGTCTACTTTGAAAAAGCAAATTGTTGAGGGGCTAAAGTATTCAATGAGCGGCATGCCTTATTGGACTCTAGATATAGGTGCTTTTTTTGTTTCAACAAAGCAGCAGTGGTTCTGGAATGGAAACTATGATAATGGAGTTAACGACTTAGGATATCGCGAGCTTTATGTAAGATGGCTTCAGTTCGGTACTTTTTTACCCATATTTCGTTCACATGGCACGGATACTCCCCGTGAACCTTGGAATTTTGGAGACCCGGGCGAAATTTTTTATGACACTATCCTTAAATTTATTAATTTGCGTTATCGCCTACTGCCCTATATTTATTCCTATGCTGCAAAAATGTATCAAAGCAATACAACTATATTACGCAGCTTGATGTTTGACTTTGCAGAGGATGAAAATGTGAAAGAAAACTGTGATAGCTTTATGTTCGGCAAAGCTCTGCTTGTTTCTCCTGTTACGGAGCCAATGTATTACGAAGTAAATAGCTTGCCTCTTTCAGATATTCCAAAGATTAAAAAGGTATACTTACCAAAGGGCGCAGACTGGTATGATTTCTGGACCAATGAACTTTATTCCGGTGGGCAGACTATAGACTGCAGTGCTGAACTTGATACTATTCCTCTATTTGTTAAGGCAGGTTCTATTATTCCGGTATCCGCTCCAATTTCTTATGCTGATGAAATGAGTGGAGAAGTGTCCGAAATTCTTATTTACAGCGGTGCCGATGGAGAATTTAACATATATAATGATGAGGGAGACAATTACTCTTATGAAAACGGCAATTTTTCAGATGTAAAGTTAAGTTATAAACATAATGAAAAGGTTCTGACCTTTGGTAAGGTCCTAGGGAGCTTTAAGTATCAGCAAAACTTCAAAATAAGAGTTATCGACAATCATGACGATGCTAAAGTCATAGACTTTAAATACAAAGGTGAAGAAGAAATTTTAAGTCTTTAGCAGGTTTTCAATTTCAAAGCTTCCTTCTATATATTTTTAATACCCCAGCTCTTACGTGCGCTGGGGTATTATTTCAACTACTTTATTTCTATCTCAAATATTCTTGCAGTGTTCTCTTTTAGCCTTAAATCCATGGCTGCTCTATCATTATTCCAAGCAAAGTCGCATGCACAATTTTCAGGATATGCACATTTTACAGCTGCATTTTTGCCTACAGCCTGTTTAATTGGAATGGAAATTGTTTTCTCACTGCCCTTTGTTCTCCATACAGCAAGATACAACTTATTGTTACATTCAATTCCAACACTCAAAAATTCATCTTGCATAGTAGCCAGCCCTAACGGCCAAAAAGGAAGCCCTTCTTTTAGTTCATTCACAATTTTCTTATGGTAGGTTATTCCCTCACATACAAGCTTAAACCTCTCTGGTGACAGTTCAGCAAGATGACCGCTCTGATGTATACGAAGAAGCATTGAATTTACCATATTGAATATAACTTCCTCTAAATCTCCTTCTCTTAAGGGGTAGGACCATATAGCCGCCTGTTCCGGTGTAACTGCAGTCGTGCAATTGCAGGCTATGGCCGCCATTTTTACGTAATCGGTTTGATCTGTTACTGATTGTATACTGTGCCTCTCCAGCATAGAATACTCCATTCTCATTCCGCCGCTGCTGCAATTTTCAATTACAAGCTCAGGATAACGTTCAAATACACTGTCAATCCAATTAAGATAAGCTCTTGTATGTTGAAGCAAGCCTTCCCCAACACTGTCCGAAGCTTTTTCTGTTCCCAGTCCGGCATTTATATTATAATCCATCTTGATATACCCGATTCCATAGTCCTGTACAAGACGTCTTATAACACTATCGGCATGGGCGATTACTTCCGGATTACGAAAATCAAGCTGATAGCGACCCTCGTCTATTACAGGTCTTCCGTTTCGTTGAAAAAACCAATCCTTTGATACTTTTTTTACCATAGGGCAGTTAATGCCCATAACTTCAAGCTCAAGCCAAAGTCCCGGTATCATACCTTTAGAGCTTATGTATTTCAAAGGTTCCTCAATGCCTTTGGGAAATCTTGCTTTCGATGGGAGCCACTCTCCCACACCATCCCACCAGAAACCGTCAGCATACCAACCGGCATCAATACAGAAATATTGGCATTGTGCTTCTGCCGCCGCATCTATCAATGGAAGCAGCTTTTCAGTAGTTGGATCACCTGATAAGCAGTTCATGTAATCGTTAAATATAACCGCAGGTTTTAAATTATCATTATTTTTTCTTCTTATTGCTCTTCTGTATTTTGTAAGTTCTCTTATGGATTCCTGGAAGGATCCTCTTACAAAGGCTATAGCAGAAAATACCGAAGTAAAGCTCTCACCGCATTTCAAGTTTTTTAAAAATCCGCCTTCCTGATAAGTGGGGCCGGAAACTTGGAGATAAAGCTGTTCAGCTGTATCACTTATTTCCCAATGCCAGGAAGCTGTGGTTTCAATCTGCCAGGTTATTGTGTTATCCTCAGCTCTATCTTCATAGCTTCCCATTGGTAAATACTCTGATGCCGGCCAGGTGCCTGTACTTGAAAAACTAATTCTTTTCACGGAGAAATTGTTAACAACATCATATCCCAATTCATTTGGAGTATAAGTTTTCCACTGTGCCTCTCCATACCAAGTATTATGTGGTATATGAATAACACAGTCTTTATCTCTTGCACCCACTTTCTCCTTAGAAAGTCCCGTCAATGCAAAGGATGAAACATATTCTATCGGTATACTTTCCTTCGTATCATTCCTTAAAACAGTCCAGCTTCTTATTACGGAAATGTTGTCATAGAATTGTATATGGCTTGTGACAAAAAGACCGTTATATTCCTGTATTATTTCAAGCTTTCTCCCTTTGTTATTTCTATAGTCCCTATGTTCTCTATATGTCAGCAAATATCCTGGGCATGACCCCGTATGTTTGCTTCCGTGATGATCATTTTGATTCCGCCCTGACTCATGCACTTCCACAAGCCTATATTTTGCCGCATTATGTTCCTGAGGGTAATTCTGCATAGGGGTAGAAGACATGTGTAAAAGTCTCACGTCTCCTTTATCGTTTACAAGAATATTTAAGAATATTCCATTTTCACAAATGTTAATTTCCATATTATTCTCCTATCATAAAGCTAAGTAAATAAATTTGGTATCGTTTAACTCAATAGCCTCGCTATTTCAGTTGCGCTATGCCTTTCTATATTGTACACTAACGTATGTGAACATGTATAGATGAATATTTTGATTTTACAGCTCTATGAAAGGATACTGATGTATATCATGAAGTCTACTCAAATAAATATCAATGATAATCTTATTTATGTCGGTAATGGTTATAAGCCTCAAAATAAACACAGTTGGGGTCCCGGAGTGCGTGATATTTATGCACTTCATTACGTACTGAGCGGAATAGGGTATCTTCAATCAAACAATGTAATATATACATTAAAAGCCAATGAAAGTTTTATTGTTTTTCCGGATGTGAAAGTTCACTACTATCCTGATGATAATAATCCTTGGGAATATATTTGGATTGATTTTAAAGGTGATGAAGCGCTTCGACTACTATCTATGACAAATTTTACACCTAATAATCCTGTAGCCCCGGAATTCCCTCAAAACATGGAGCCATTATTTCATATTATTGAAACAGCCACTGTGAAGCCATTTGAAAGAGAGCGTTCCAATGCACGATTACGTCTTTTACTGTCCTATTATATGGAATACTATCCAAAAGTAAAAACTCTCCCAAAGACAGATTATGTTTTATTAGCTAAAGAGTATATAGAAAATAACTATTGGAAAGCTTCTCTTACAGTTTTAGATATAGTTAACTTTGTTAACATTGAACGAACTTACTTATTTAGATTATTTAAGGAAGCTACCGGTTTGTCGCTGCTAAATTACCTTACTTCTTACAGGATACGCCGTGCTTGTTTCTTATTAAAATCCTCCGAATTGTCCATAAAAGCTGTGGCATACTCTGTAGGTTATGAAGATCAGCTATATTTTTCCAAAATATTCAAAAAAGCAACCTCTTATTCCCCTTCCGATTATAGAAAGCAGTAATTTAGTATCATGGAGTTAACGGACTTCACATTCATGTTCTTTTTTAGTGATTTATAGCTCTTCTATATTGAAAAGGAGTTGTCCCATTTACTTTTTCAAACTTTTCTATAAAATTATCAGGACTTTTATACCCAAGTTTTTCAGAAATCTCATATATTTTATAATCAGTATGTTTTAATAGTTCTTTAGCCTTTGTCACTCTGTATTGATGCAGGTAATCTGTAAAGGAAATACCATACTTTTTCTTAAAAATTTGTCCAAGATAAGCTGAGTTGATATAAAAGTGATTTGCTACTTCCTTTATTGTTATCCTCTTGCAATAGTTTTCGTGAATATATCTTTCAACATCATAAAGTATTCCCAAGGACTGGTTTTGCCTCAGCGTATTTATGAATTTGGCACTTTGTTCCGAAAATATCTTAATACTTTCAATAATGTCTTGAAACACGGCAAAATTAACAAAATTCAGCTTTGAGCTATATTTTAAAATTTCAGTTGTATTTCCATTCATTTTTGAGACTATAGTTACAACCTGATACACCAAGTAATTAATTTTTAATTGCAGCAGTCTCAAATCTAAGGGATTAGTGTGTTTTTCAATGAAATAACTATTAATAATGTCTTCTATCTCAACAGAATTGTTATTTTCAATGGCTTCAATCAGTTTATCAAAATTAAACATTGTGAATGAATCACTGGTGATAGGTATATCTTTTAACTCGTCATAATAAATGATACTGCTATTCTCCTTGTAAAATTTTATACTGTGAATAAATATAGCTGAATCATATGATTCTCTTAATGAAATTAAATCATTTACTGATTTCCCTATAAATAGAGTTATTTTCATATTGAACTTTTCAGCTAAATGAGAAAAAATATACTCTGTAAGTAACCTAATATCATTTTTGTAATTATCCAAAAGCTTTTTAGTTACAATAATTCCATAACTAATAATATCGCATTTCTTGCAATCATCCTTTAAAATGTTGTACTTATATTCCTCACCAAGTAAATCAATGAGAAACTCTTTTATAGCATTACCATTGTTACTTCCATCTTCTTTGTTTTCAGCCTCTATTATAATATAGCAAAACTGCTCATTATAAGTAACATTCAAAAACTTCATTGCATTATCCACCGACTCTTTGTCCGCAGTAGATCTTAAAATCGTTTTTAAACTAATTTCGGATAGAGCACATAATGCCCTTAGGCTGGCATCCTTATCCTTTCTTTCTGTAATCAACTCTATATATATTTCCTTAACTACAGTTATAAGTTCTTCTTGCTCTATTGGCTTTAAAACATAGTTTTTAACACCAAACCTCATTGCCTTTTTAGCGTATTGAAAATCATTATACCCACTTAAAACAATGAATTTCATGTCAAGTTCAATATCTTCATTAACTTTTTGTATTAATTCCAGTCCATTCATTAATGGCATTTTTATATCTGTAATTACGAGATCCGGTTTAATCGTCTTAATGAGTTCTAGGGCTTGTTCACCATTTTCAGCCTGACCGCATATTTC
>JAEZDX010000044.1 GCA_023417975.1 Bacillota bacterium | reverse complement strand
TAATATAAGTACTTATAACATAAATCCTGAGTTAATTGAAGCTGCAATAAGTTCAAAAACGAAAGCAATTATAGCTGTACACTTATATGGACAGCCTGCTGATATGGATAAAATAAATGAAATAGCTAAAAGACATTCTCTTATTGTAATTGAAGATTCGGCACAGGCCCAAGGTGCATTATATAAAGGACGTAGAACAGGCTCTTTAGGGGATGCGGCAGGTTTTTCATTTTATCCGGGTAAAAATATTGGAGCGTTAGGTGATTCTGGTGCTGTTACAACAAGTAATGAAGACATTGCAAAGAAAATAAGGGCATTGGGGAATTACGGATCCAATACAAAATATAATCACATATACAAAGGTACTAATTCCAGGCTTGATGAAATTCAAGCTGCATTTTTGAGCATAAAACTTAATTATTTGAATGAATGGAACAATGAAAGAAAACAAATTGCTGAAAGATATTTAAGTGAAATAGATAACAAGCTTATAATTAAGCCAGCAGTGCCGGATTATGCTGATCCAGTATGGCATGTTTTTGTTGTACGTACTGAGAAACGAGATAATCTTCAAAAATACTTGGAAAGCAGATCAATAGGTACAGTTATTCATTATCCAAGGGCAATTCATTTACAGGAGGCATATAGAGAGCTTGAGTTGAAAGAAGGGAGTCTTCCTATTGCAGAAAAAATTGCCAAGGAAGTAATAAGTCTTCCAATATGGCCAGGTATGACGGATGAACAGATAACGTATTTAATTGATACAATTAATTCGTGGAATGGAGAGACTTTCTAATACTCTCAAAGATTGTCATAACTCCACCTTACTTCATTAAGGTGGAGTTACTGTTGTGTTTTTATAATGAAATTATGGAGGTGCAAATGTGAAAGTGTTAATGATTCCGAGCTGGTATCCTAATAAGAAAAATGAGTTGGCTGGCATATTTACAAAGGAATTTGCCGATGACATGGCAGAACACTGTGAAGTTTCAGTTTTTTATCCCTTTGATGAAACAGTTGATGAAGAACTAGTATCAGCCCTAGAAAATAAAATAAAAGTTTACCGCACAGGCATGAAGCAATCTCCAATACCTAAATCAGGGTTCATATATAATACCTTTAGATTTTTGAATATATTTAAAAAGATACTTCAAGATTTCAAACCGGATATAATTCATGCACATGTGTCCTGTCCGGCAGGATACATAGCCGCCAAGATAGGAAATAAATATAAAATACCTGTAATAATAACAGAACACAATCCACCTGAATTTTTGTTTAGTAAAAAAATACAGTTAAAAAGATGTAGATATGCTGCGAAGAAATCAAAATTGTTTATCTGTGTTAGTGAGAAGCTAAAGCAAGACTTGCAGAAGTACAATCTAAAAGGTAATTTTATTACTATTTATAATGGAGTGCGACCTGTGGAAAACTATTGTAATGAAGTTTTAGAAGAGGAAGGTGTAAGTATAAATATATGTTCTGTTGCATCTATGTACCATAAAGAAATCAAAGGTAAAAAATATCTCTTGGAAGCAGTACAAATATTGATACTAGAAAAAGATCTTCCTATAAAATTACATATTGTAGGTGGAGGGGAATATCTGGATTATTTCAAAACTATGGCTAAAACTTTAAAGATAGAACAATATTGCCTCTTTTACGGAAGTTTGAGCAAAAAAGAAACTTTTAGAATTATGTATAGAAGCAATTTCTATGTTTCTGCCAGTCTCTATGAAACATTTGGCTATTCGATTGTTGAAGCAATGCTTTATGGAAAACCGGTAGTGGCAACACGATGTGGTGGACCGGAGGAAATAGTGACTGAGGAGACAGGTGTTTTGGTCAGTCCCGCAAATAAGCAGGAACTTTCTGAAGCGATTATGTATATGTCTGAAAATTGTGCGCAATTTGATAAAAATATAATACAAAGTTATGCAAAGGGTAAGTTTTCTCAAACTTATATAGTAGAAAAATACTTTGATATATATAAAGAAGTATTAAATGAATGGAGAAAAGAAAATGGTATTTAGCAGTGTTGTGTTCTTGTTCTATTTTTTACCTTGTGTGCTCTTAGTATATTACATAGCCGGAAAAAAGTATAGAAATACAGCATTATTAGTATTCAGCTTAGGCTTTTACTATTGGGGAGGACCAAAGTTTATTGTTGTAATGTTATATTACATATTAGTGAATTATTTTATGGGTAATTTAATGAGTAGGTTTATAAATAATAATACCCGCAAAAAAACTGTACTAATAGTAGCCCTGATAATGGATTTTGGGGGTTTGATTTATTTTAAGTATACTAACTTCATAGTATTGAACATAAATAAATTAATGTTTACTGATATATCTGTTAAAAATATAGTATTGCCACTTGGCATATCTTTTATAACATTTCAAGCTGCTAGCTATATTGTAGATGTATACAGAAATGATGCAAAGGTGCAGAAAAATTTTATCAATTTAGCATTATATTTGGCATTTTTCCCCCACCTTATTGCTGGACCAATTGTTAGATATCAGACGGTTGCAGATCAAATAGAATCAAGAACTGAGAATATAGATGATTTTGCATATGGTATTGAAAGATTCATTTTCGGTTTAGCCAAGAAAGTTATATTGGCGAATCAAATTGGCTATTTGGCAGATCAGGTTTTTACCACTGATATGAATACTATGACGATGTCGCTCGCTTGGTTAGGGGCTATAGCATATACGCTACAAATTTATTTTGATTTTTCAGCTTATTCTGATATGGCTATAGGCTTGGCAAGGATGTTTGGTATCAAATTTCATGAAAATTTCAATTATCCTTATATAGCACAATCGGTAAGCGATTTTTGGAGAAGATGGCATATGTCATTGACAACATGGTTTAGAGATTATGTGTATATTCCTTTAGGTGGGAGTAGAAAATCAGCTATAATTACTATTAGAAATGTTTTTATTGTATGGTTTTTTACAGGATTTTGGCATGGAGCAAGTTGGAATTTTATTGCCTGGGGATTGTACTTTTTTGTAATTGTGACTTTAGAGAAAAATATATCCAAAAGGATAAAATTTAAAATTTGGAGACCCATAAAACATGCATACACTTTATTTTTCGTAACAATCGGGTGGGTTATTTTCAGACTAACAAGCATAAGGGCCATATATCACTATGTAAAAGTAATGTTTGGATTGGAAAATTGGAATGTTCATAACTCTTTTGCTTTTTATTATCTTGGTGAGAATTGGATAATGCTTCTTTTATGTATATTTTTTAGTATGCCGGTTTATTCTTTTATCAAAAATAAGTACACAAATAGCAATATGGCAGTACAAAAAGGTGTATTGATATTTAGTCCCGTATTACTTATGTTCCTATTGTTATTTGCCGTTATGTTTCTTATAAATTCAACATTTAACCCGTTTATATATTTTAGATTTTAGGTGATGAGTATGGAAAAAATGCGAATAAATACAAAAAAGATAACGATATTAATGTTTCTGTTAATAATATTTATTTATCCTATTTTAAGCTTGAAAACAGCAAGAGTTAAAGTAAGCGAGATTGAGAATAGATCTTTATCTGCATTTCCTAAAATACAAAAGTTATCCTTATTTAAACAGAATTTCTATACAGACATAGATGCATATCTTTCCGATCATCTTTTTGGCAGAGGTTTTTGGTTTAAAGAGTATTCCAGGTTTAGCTTAAATGTATTAAAGAAGGATAGACTTCAAAATGTAATTGTAGGTAAAGATGGAATGCTTCTACGATACTATGAAC
>JAEZDX010000411.1 GCA_023417975.1 Bacillota bacterium | reverse complement strand
TAGCACATCTGTCAACATTGTATATAATGCAGGAATAATGAATGGCAGTAGAGCCAGAATGGTGTTCCATTTGTTTATAATTATTATGCCGATAGTTGTTTGTTGCATGTATTCCGATTCTTATTATAAAGAAAAGAAAGCAAATATAACTACTGCTATTATTAGTAGAACCGGAAGGAAGAAATATTTAATAGGAAAGTTTATAGCTATTGCACTTATAAGCTTTTTCAGTGTTTTTTTTGTCTTATCCGTCAATGAGCTTTTAACATATATAAGTTTTAATAAAAAAGGAAGTTATGCGAATGGAGTTGAGATATATAAGCTGAATACATTTTATGACCCAACTTCATTTTTGTCATATATAAATATGAAATTACCGGCTGTTTACAATTTGTTGTTAATAATCGTTAATTCACTTTATGCATCAATATTAGCTACATTTACATTTGCCTTATCTCTAGTACTAAGAGTAAAGAGCTTGTCTATAATTGTAGGCACATATGCGGGTACATACTTATTGGATATTTTTCTGCTAAATGTAGGCTTGGGTGATAAGTTATCTATGAATATGTTTCAGCAAGGTGGTGCGGGCACAATACAAGGGTTTTTCTTTGTGGTATTACTTTGGATTTTAATAATTGGAACTGTTTTTATTATGGGATTAAAGAAGGATACATTGTAGGGGAGAGGATAGCTATGGTTAATGAATATAAGAGAATACTGAAGAACTATAGAACGTATTACTTACTTGCAATTATCATTCTAGGAGAGATATTTAATATAAGTATGAATATTAATGATTATACCTCACCTATAGAATTGTATTATATGATTTTAGGTTTTTTTTACCAAAAAGGCTTGGTAATACTGGTCTATCTATTGTTGATAGGGATGGTAATGGATTTATTCAATAAAAACATAGTTTTACTAAGATATAAGAATATTAATTTATGGGTAAAAGACTACTTCTTTAATAGCCTATTAGTGGCTGCACTTCTAGTAATAGCAATAAATATTATCCCCTTGGCATGTATAGCTTTTATTGGAACCTTGAATTTTGGACAAGTTATTGTTTTTGTAATGTATATAATTAATGAATTCGCTACATTTGTAATCTTAAGCTTTGTATATGTGTCAGTGTTCAGGTTAATTAACAATAAAACAGCAACTTTCTTACTTGTTTTTATGTTAATTTACATTCCTAAATTTATTTCAGATGTGTTAAGAAGAGGATATACAACTTTAGTAGACTTTATGTTTTTAAATTACAATACGACTATAAGAGATATGTTAATAAAGACTAATATTATGATTGTTATAGCCGGTATAGTACTATTTCTGGTCTACGCCGAAGGAACTAATAAGAAGCAGCAAGACATAATATGGAGTGAGTAACGATGAAAAAAATAAATTACAGTTTAGCCTTCGGTTTTTGCATAACGTTTATTTGCGTTTATATTGTTATGGACGTTAGATTGGAAAATATAAAGGATATTCGAGAGCTATATATAGGTTATTACAGTTTTATACCAATTGGAACAAGTGGAACTATTATAGAGCTTATTATATCGGTAATTCATCTCAGCTTTTTAACATATATTTTCTCAAGCTATATATCTAGTGAGCTAAGAGAAAAAGGAGTATTCATATTTACAAGAACTGATAGAAAAGAAAACTGGTTGATGGGAGAATATATAAATATATTTATTAAGTTGTCTATGTACTATTTAATTCAGTTTATGTTTCTTTTCTTTGTTGGATTAATATTTGGGTTTCATGTAATGAGCTTTAGCAACTTTATTATTACCGTTTTGTTTGTGCTAATTATACAGATAATATCATCATTTGTGCTGGTAATACTGGCAAATACAGTTTCCTTGTTCAGCAATACTATGTATGGCTATTTGAGCAGCCTTATTGCACTATGCATAAATATGTCTATAGTAAGTGCATTATACAATGATAATAATATAAAGTTAATAAAATATCTTCCATTTTCTCAACATCTTATTCTTCTAAATAATGTTGAATTGGTTGCTGATAAAATTGTAATAAGTAGTACTGCAATAAATGCTTTGGATATAGGCATGAATATGGCAATCTGTATTTTTATTTTAATTGTTTTAATTCAAGTAGGTAGAAGAAAGATAAAAAGCTTAGATATAATGTGAAATTTATATTTCAATTAAAAGAAATTGCACTATTCGATAATATATGTTAGGAGTGGAAAAATGTCGCTAATTAAGGTAGTTAATTTATGTAAAAGTATTAAAGGAAGCCAAGTGCTGAATAGTATAAATTTAGAGTTGGAAAAAGGTAGGGTTTATGGATTTCATGGAAGAAACGGTTCAGGTAAAACCATGTTGTTTAGGGCACTATGCGGGCTAATAAGTCCAACCAGCGGCGAAATTTATATTGATGGAAAACAATTGGGAAAGGACATTGCTTTTCCGGGTTCATGTGGGATAGTAATTGAAGTGCCAGGTTTTTGGGGAGAGTACACAGGCTTTGAAAACCTTAGCAAGCTGGCTAAGATAAAGAAGCTAATAAAAGATGAAGAAATAAAGGCTGCCCTAATGCGCGTAGGGTTAGACCCGGAAGATAAGAGACCGGTGAGAAAATACTCATTAGGAATGAAGCAAAAG
>JAEZDX010000407.1 GCA_023417975.1 Bacillota bacterium | reverse complement strand
GGCTACTCTTGCCAGTCCTTCACTCAAATCCTTTGCAATATCAAGTACAGATACAGAATTTGAATATTCTTTTACACTACCATCTTTAAGTGTTATCTTCATTTTTAACATTCCTTTCCATATTGTAAAATATAAAAAACTCCCGTCACTTTCATATAGAAAGGGACGAGAGTATACTTCTCCCGCGGTTCCACCCAAATTGCTTATAAATAAACCACTTAAAAATTATAACGGAATTACCGGACTTTTTTAAAGTCACTCAGAGGTGGTCTTCAACTAAGTTTTATTAAAAAATGCTTTCAGCAGCTGCATTTTATCTCTGTTAATCAAACCTTAGTCTACTCGTCTCTTCACAGTGTTGTTATGTTTAATTAAGCTTATTATAGCACAATTATTTGTAATGTAAATAGTATTTTTATGTTGCTTTTCACACGTAAAATCTCAGAGCTATATTAACAAAAAAGTAAACGCAACATAGTATGAGTATTAACAGGTAATTTATATATGGTCTTAATATGTAGTATTGCTTTTATTCGGAGGTAAATATGTATTGTGAAAAAAAGTACAAAGCTACACAAAAAATTCTATGGATTATTTTAGTTTTGAATTTTTTAGTGGCGGCCATAAAAATTATTTTTGGGCAGATAACAGGAAGCGGCAGCTTGACTGCAGATGGCTTTCATTCCTTGACAGACGGTTCATCCAATGTAGTGGGACTTATTGCAATAGCTTTGGCTTCAAAGCCCGTTGATAAAGAACATCCCTACGGTCATAGCAAATATGAAACCTTGGCTTCGCTTTTCATAGGTATAATGCTAGTACTTCTTGGATTAAAGGTTGTGGGTGATGCTGCAGGAAAATTTGTAACTCCAACGTCTATAAATGTTTCTATGCAAAGTATTATTGCTATAATATTTACCTTAGCAATCAACATTTATGTATCAGCTTATGAATTTAGAATGGGAAAGGTACTGAAAAGCGAAATATTAATTTCAGATTCCTTTCATACAAGAGGGGACATATTTGTTTCCCTTGGAGTACTTACTGCATTAATTTCAATAAAATTAGGTGTTTCAATAATGATTGATCCTATAGTTTCCTTAATCGTAGGTGTTTTTATTTTTAAAGCTGCCTATGAAGTATTGCGCTCATCAGCAGAAATATTGGTAGATACAGCTGTTGTTGACAGTACGGAAATAAGAGAAATAGTCATGAAGCAAAATGGGGTATTTGATGTTTACAATATTCGGAGCAGAGGAAGTACAGAAGACATGTTTATTGATATGAACATAGTAATGAATTCAAACTTTAATGTGTCGGAAACACATGCATTGTCTCATAAAATAGAAAAAAGTATAAGAGACAGATTGAAAAATGAAGCACAGGTCATTATCCACGTTGAACCCTTTGAAGGCTAAGTTTCTAGATTATTTTAAATAACTCAAAAAAATGTGTGAGTTTGTTGATTTATAAACTCACACATTTTATATTTCTAAATTATTTAACCGTTACATTATATATAGCTTTTATAGCTTTTTCAAAATCATCGGTTTCTACACCTACAATAATATTTATTTCAGAAGATCCTTGATTTATAAGACGTATATTAATATGTTCCGCTGCCAAAGCAGTGAATATAGAAGCGGCCATTCCTCTTGTTCTCGACATACCGCGCCCTACAGTTGCTATGAGTGCCATATTGGGATAGATTTCTATTGAATCAGGCTTACAATGTCTTTTTATTTCGTCAATAATGTCATCAAGTTTTGCACCAATATATTTATCTTCGATTACAAGTGAAACCGTATCAATGCCTGAAGGCATGCATTCGAAGGGGATACAGTTTGATTCCAGTATTGACAGCAATCTTCTGCAAAAGCCCAGTTCACCGTTCATCAGGTGTTTTTCAATAGCTATGACAGTAAAATTCTTTTTACCTGCAATTCCCGTAATAGCTGTATTTTTTTCTTTGCAGCTGTTATCATCAAGTATTAGTGTTCCAGTATCTTCAGGTTTATTTGTATTACGGATATTTATCGGAATTCCTGCCTCTCTCACAGGGAAAACCGACTCTTCATGAAGAACTGTAGCTCCCATATAGGACAATTCTCTAAGTTCTCTATAAGTAATTACATCAATAGGTTTAGGGTCTTGTATAATTCTTGGATCAGCCATCATAAATCCGGAAACGTCAGTCCAATTCTCATATAAAACCGATGCAGTACCTCTAGCAATTATTGCTCCGGTTACATCTGATCCTCCTCTTGAAAATGTCTTTATGCTGCCATCAGGCATTGATCCGTAAAAACCGGGTATTACAGCACTTTCTGTAGCCGCCAGCCTGCATTTTATTGCTATTTGAGTGCTTTCTTCGTCAAAAATACCGTGCTTATTAAAATGGATTACCTCAGCAGCATCTATAAATTCAAAACCCAGAAGCTTGGCAAGAATAATTCCGTTTATATATTCACCTCTGCTGGCAGTATAATCGGAAGAAGCGCCTGAATATATATGTTCTTTTATAGTATTCAATACAGAATCTATGTTAAGTTCTCTTAACTCCTTATGTTTTAAAGAAAGACAAGCCACTATCTCTTTATATCTTGCAGAAATAATGTCGAACACATCATTAAACGGAATTCCTTGCTGCACATGAGCATGGCATAAGTATAGCAAATCCGTTATTTTATAGTCTGAAGCAAATCTTTTACCTGGAGCAGAAGGGATAATATACTTTCTGTCCGCATTGGATTCTATAATATTTTTTACTTTTTCAAATTGTCCCGCTTCTGCAAGAGAACTACCCCCAAATTTAGCAGTTATTGTAGAATTTTGCATTATATAACCCCCTAAAATCAACATAAATATATAATATCAATTCGTGCATAATTATACAACAGTGTGGAATAAATTTTATATAATTAATTAATATCCGGTAATGTGTTAATAAAACTAAGGAAATCCACATAACTTCCAATATAATCGCACAATATCTCATCATCTGTACGATGAAGAATATTATCTTTTATTAGGAAGGTTTTTATTCCAAGCTTCCCGGCTACCAAATCTTCCTGTACATCGTTTCCTACCATTAAACACTCCTCAGGTGTTTTCCCTATATCATTAAGTATTTCTTTATAATAATTTAATTGAGGTTTGCAATAATGGTTTTTTTCAAAGGTTGACACATATGAAAATTCGCTAACATTAAAACCGGCCCATTGAATTCTCTGAAATATAGCCTTTTCCGGAAAAAGCGGATTTGTTGCAACTACTAGATTATAACCTTTTTCCTTTAAGATTCTTACACTTTCCCGTATGGCTGCTACGTCATTAACCGATTCTCTAACCTTAAGAAAAGAAGTATCATAGAAAGCATTAAACTCATCAATAAAGCTTTGTATACTTCCGCCTATATAATTTCCAAAGCTCTCATAGAAAACCTCCTCATTGGTTTTTAATCCGGAGTTATTTACCATGGCAGCTGTAGACTGCCAAACATAGCTTATTAATTTATCCTTAGGAATAATGTCTTTAAAATGGAGACATAACTCCTGAAAATAAATATTCTCAAATTTTTTTGTGTCCATAGGCAATAATGTGCCGTCTAAATCGAATAGTATAGTATTCATTTTTACCTCCTTAGTTAAAACGTTATATACAATTCTATCATACAATTTAGTTTTCAGCCAAATCATACTGTTTTTATTACTGGTTTAAGAATATACTTCTATATGGTAACATTGATAGGAAAATAGGGGAAATGAGAGATGTGACTTGGAGCTGATGGATGTGATATAGCCGCCAGAGTAGGCTTTGTTTTAATAATTAATCCTGGCGGCTATAATGAAAAGAATTCCTCCAAAGCTTTCTTAATTGGGTAATAAATAACTATGCTTGCTTCAGGGCATCGTTTTTTAATTGTTTGTAAAAGTGGGAATAGCTCATGGTAAACCCGTTTGTGCAATAAAACCTTGCTCTTTCTATTTTGGATGTATCCTCAGATAAATCGGAACTTATTCCATATATATATGTTACCTGGGAATTACACTTATGTTTCATAAGTATATTGTTAATCTCTGGTATAAGTTCAGTTTCAAGGAAGTTAATAGCAAGAGAGCCTTTTCCAGTTCTCTTTTCTTTGCCGGCATGAATTCTCAGAATTTCTACAGGAATACCTCTGGAATGAAATCTTACGGAACACTCCATAAAGAGAAAGTTTTTCATAGGGTACTTTAATGAATATTCTCCGAATATACCATATATCATAATATCCTTCAGTGTCTCCAACTGTGAGTTTCTTAAATTACAAAACAGAAGCATAGGTTCATTATTTTTATCTTTATACAACTTGTATATCAGAGAATCGCTATCGTTTATGGAATTTTCTTTAACATAGCTTTTTAAATCAATTTGTATGCCAATTGGTAAATTACTGATTAATCTTTCGAATTCAGAAACAGAAGCCTTCATATAATCACTCCGTTCAGGTCAAATTGAATGAATCATAAAATATAAATGTTAAATATTAACATTTATATTTTACATTATATTGTAAATGTTTACAATGGCGGGTATGTAATTTTGCAAAAACTTTTTTAGATGAATACTTTTCTTAAAAGTGGTAAATTTATATTTATCAAATCATATAATAAGGCTGGTGTTTATCTTGAAAACAGCAGGTTACTTAATACTTTTCGTTAATTTAATCTATTCAACTATTTTTGGCACAAAAATAAATATGTTAAATCACACTGAAGCTGAGTTGGATCAAATTAGAAAATATATACCTGAAAATGCTGAAATAATTCAGATTGCTGAAAAAAACTTTCTAAAAGTTCAAATCGATAGCAGCAGAGAAGAGTTAATAGCTGCATTTAAAGATCCAAATATTAAAAACGCGGTATTTTTGGAAATAATCTGTGGAAATAATCAAGTCTTTAGATTGAAAGGAGATGGCACCGACATTTCTAGTGTAGAGGCCGTAGATGTAGTAGGGAACGGAAACAAAGAAATTCTTATGGGTACCAATATAGGCAATGATATTAACAGGCTAAATGTATTTTCCTTTGACGGAAGCAAATTTTCAAAAGAGTTTACTTATTCGTACAGTAAATATGAGCTTATTAGTGAAAATAAAAATTCCGAAAAAGCCGTTTTTGCCTTTTGGCTTAAAAATCGGGGAGGCTTTTATGATATTGATATCGTAAGATGGAATGGGAGTGAGCTTGTTCCGGTAAGCACCTTATATAAAAGGTATTATCCAAAAGTTGTGGATTATTACAAACAAGCCGCAAAAACGGAAGGAAATAATGCATATGTATGGTACGGACTTGCAGACGCACAGATAAAAGCGGGTTTTAAAAAAGATGCGCTAATATCAATTGGTAATGGGGTGGCTTTAAATCAACCTTTTCCTACAAAACAACAGTTTGATGAATTGAAAAGAAAAATTAAATAAAAAGCTGCTCTATGTTTTTAAAAGAGCAGCTTTCTTCCATTCATCTATTATTTTGCTTTAATATAACCTTCTGCCACCAATAGCTCAGCAGTAAGCACTGCACCGCCGGCAGCACCTCTTAAAGTATTATGAGATAAACAAACAAACTTATAGTCATATACAGAATCTTCTCTAAGTCTGCCGATTGTTACGCCCATACCGTTCTCATAATCTCTGTCCAATTTTGTCTGAGGTCTATTTTCTTCTTCCATGTATTTTAAAAATAATTTTGGTGCACTTGGCAAATTTAATTCTTGGGGCTTACCGCTATAGGTTTCCCAAAGCTTTAATATTTCTTCCTTAGAAGGTTTTGTTTCAAAGTTTACAAAAACTGCCGCCAGGTGTCCATCAGAGGCTGGTACTCTTATACATTGTGTTGTTATTTTTGGCGAATCTGACATTACAATACTGTCATCTTGTATATGTCCCCAAATC
>JAEZDX010000390.1 GCA_023417975.1 Bacillota bacterium | reverse complement strand
GTGAAGATGTTGCAAATAGTTTGCAATTGCTTCGGAGAAATGATATTATTAATTTGGCTATATTATTCTATATAAAATTTTTATTATAGAATTATGTATATACAATAAATTAATCGTTTTTCGGAGGCTGTTTTATGATACAAATTAAAGATTTATCTTTCTCATATACTAAAAAACCACCTTTTTTGCTTAATCATATAAATTTGAATATAGAGAAAGGTGATTACATATCTTTCTTAGGTGAGAACGGTTCTGGGAAAAGTACGCTTGTTAAGTTAATTCTAAAACTTTTAGAACCAAGTGAGGGGAGCATAGAAAGGGAGGCTATAAGCATAGGGTACGTACCGCAAAGATTCGATAATTTAAATACGCAATTTCCATTAACTGTATATGAAATGTTGGATTGTTACCGTAAAACCTTAAGGGTAAAAGATAAGAAAAGTATATCAGAATACTTAGATACAGTTAAGATGGGGAAGTACAAAAAGGAGTTAATCGGCACATTATCTGGAGGTCAATGTCAAAAGATTTTTATAGCCCGAGCGCTCATGGGAAAACCGGATCTTCTTATATTAGATGAGCCATCTAATGGTGTAGACATCCAAAGTCAAGAGGAAATTTACACTTTAATTAAGAGTCTAAACAGAAATGATGGATTAACTGTAGTTTCTGTTGAACATAATCTTAAGGCTGCAATTTCAAATTCCTCTCATATATATCATTTAAGTCAAGGGAAAGGGCACTTATGCAAACCTGAGGAATATATAAGGGAATTTGTTGAGAATAATACAGGAGATGATTCAAATGTTACATTATAGTTTTATGCAGAATGCATTAGCAATTTCAATACTCATTTCAATACTTTGTCCGTTGATAGGGATTTTTCTTGTATTAAGAAGATACTCCATGATAGGAGATACGCTTGCACATTCCTCTCTAGCTGGAGTTGCTGTAGGATTATTATTAAAAGTGAATCCTATCTTAAGTGCATTTTTTCTCACTTCCCTGTTTGGGGTTGTAATAGAGTTCTTAAGAAATTATTATAAAAAATATGCAGAGCTTATTCTTGCTATCGTATTATCATTATCTGTAGGAATAGCCATTACTATTATGAGTTCGGGCAAAGCAAGGGCAAATGTAGAGTCATTCCTGTTTGGAAGCATACTCACAGTTACAAAAAATGATCTTTACACTGTATTAATATTGAGCATTATTTCTGTAATTACAATTGCGTTGTTATATAATAAATTAGTTTTCATAGCATTTGATGAAGAAGGCGCTAAAATAGCAGGTATAAAAGTGAAAACCATAAATTATATCTTTTCTATTCTTGTTGCGGCTACTATATCCGTATCTATTAGAATAGTGGGAGTACTTGTGTTAAGTTCAATGATAGCACTGCCTGTAGCGGCTTCACTGCAATTAAATAAAGGCTTCAAGGGAACGCTCATATTTTCTGTATTCTTCAGTTTTGTGGATATAATTCTTGGTATTTTTATTTCTTATTATATAGATGCTGCTCCAGGTGGCGTTACTGCAATAATTTCAGTTTTAGTTTTAATTTTTGTTCTTTTATACAAAAAGATACGGACAGGTGTATATAAATTTAATTAATATATGGATGGAATTATAAGGAGGTGTTTCAATGCTTCATCGCACTAATAAACAAAAGCTTTTTGTAAGTCAAGGTATAAAAAGTACGAAACAGAGAAATATGGTTTATGATATTTTGGAGGAATTTGAAACTCCAATTTCTGTAGAGCAAATTCATATGAAGGTTGCAGAAATTGACTCCACCGTTAATATGTCTACCGTATATAGAGTGTTAGAGGTATTTGTCAATAAGGGTTTGGTAGTAAAAACAAATATAATAGGTACAAGTTCTGCAGGATTTGTATTGAACAGAGCAGAACATAAGCATCAGCTTATATGCCTTAAATGTAATAAGGTTGTGCCTATAAACAATTGTCCGTTAAAAAAACTGGAAGATTTAATGAAGGAAGAAACTGATTTTGAAATAATGGGACATAAGCTTGAAGTATTCGGCTATTGCCCTCAATGTAAAGAGAAGAATGAATAACAAAATTCAAAAAAGCATCTGCGATTACAATGGCAGATGCTTTTTTAGAATTTATAAACATAGGGCTTTGTCTATCACTAATATTAAACGAGCGTCCTCTTTATTACGAGTAATTATTATTAGAGCTTTTCTTCAAACCATGAGTAGCCCACTGTTGCAGCTGCAGGCTCATTAGGTGTTTCAGGATTTGACAAGAAGATAATAAAAGAACCTCCCGGAGGGAAAATAAACTTTCCGAATTCTTCATCGCTTACAGTTTGACCAGCCGGTGCTCTTCTAACAAATGCCTTTATTCCGTCTTCGGGTTCATCAGTTACATTGCTGGCTTCAAGCATCTTTATTTTTGTTCTTGGTTCAGGTGTAAGACCTGTATTTCCGGGTGTTATATTTGTTACTCTAGTTGGTCGCCCTGATGGAGTACTGTTAAACCAGATTTGTGCTCTAATTGGAGAATCGCCGTCATTAGCAGCTGACCAAAAATAAACGAATAAATTCACACCTGAGTTATAGGGATTAAACAAGCCTGCCCATGCACTTTTTCCATTTCCGAATTGTAGCTCGTCCGATGAGCCTAGAAAGTAATTACCTTGAAGCGACAGGTATAAAGAATAAGGCATTCCTGCTACTTGGGTTATAGGATTCGGTAGTATAATTGAGTTTTTAAAATTATTGCACTCGTTCATTGATTGTACCTCCCAGCTTATTTAAATTGGTTCTTCGGACCATCCAAAAGCAACTCTTCCCTGACCTAATTCAGCAGAGGCTTCCGGATTTGATAAGGCAACTATAAAGGAACCACCTGGCGGGAATATATATGTCCCTTGTACATCCCTTGCAACAGTTACCTCAGGTACTACTTTATTTGTGTATACTCTGTCTCCGCCAATAAATTCGCCGGTGACATCATTTGCCTGAAGCAGCTTAATTCTGGGCTTTGGTAGGGGAATTAAGGCTGTGTTAGCAGGTGTTAGCAATTCTGATTTTATAGGATATCCCGGTGCATGGCTATTAAACCAAAATTGTGCAAGTAACAATGATTGCCCAATATTTGTTACTGTCCAAACATATACGTGCAGATTAACTCCGGAATTGTATGGGTTAATAAGGCCTGCCCAAGCTGTTGTATCATCTCCGAATTCCATGTTGTCTGCATAACCTACAAAATATTTTCCTTGGAGAGATAGATATAAGGGATAAGGCATATCGGCAATTTGGGTTATGGGGTTCGGTAACTGTATTGAGTTATTATTATTACAAATATCCATATAAACTCCATCTCCAACTATATATTTTTATAGATGTGTGAGTTTACATTTTAAGTTATTGCTTTATTCAATATTTAAACTCGCACATCTTTATTAAAAGCTTATTTTTTTATTTTATTATATGTTGAAATATATAGAAATGTGCCGAAATATAGGAACTACCTAGAAGATTAATAACTATAACTACTGCTTCTCTATATAACATTTGACCATAATGGAATAAAGTGATATTGTTTTTAGAGGAGGTATTTATATGAGTATAATTCTTGAAATGTTAAAAACTTTAGATAATAGAAGTAAAGAACTGCTTTTGGAGATTCAACTTAGTGGTCCCATTACTAATAATCAGCTTATACTTAATACCAATATGACTAAAAGTACATTGAACCGTACAATGGAGCCATTAATAAATAACAAATTAATAGTTGAAGAATCCACAGGTGATTCTACGGGTGGAAGAAAGCCAATAATGTTTGATGTAAACAATTCGGAATTTTATATGGTGGGAGTGGATATTTCCAGAACATATATACAAATGGTTTTAGTAAACATGAAAATGGAGGTATTTAAGGAACAAATTTTCTATGGAGTCTTTACCGAGTATGAAATTATTGAAATTATTCAACATAATGTGGCAATGTTTATTAAGAACTTTAGATTAAATAGCCAAAGTATATTAGGTATAGGAATCGGTGTAGTTGGAACCATAAAAATGCCTACTGCAAATGAAGAAGTTAGCAATGGAAATGAATCTTTAAAGGATACTTTGGAGAAAAGCTTGGGTTACACAGTTTTTATCGATAATGGCGCCAATGCAGCTGTAACCGCGGAGTATTATTTCGGATATGGTAAGGGAAAGAAGAATATTTCCTATATTAATTGCGGAGTAGGCATTCGCACTGGTGTCATATCAGACGGTAGATTAATAAGGTCAATAAATAATACAGAAGATGCATTTGGACATATGACAGTAGATATAGATGGCGTGTTATGCAGCTGCGGTAACTTTGGGTGTGTTGAGAGTTATGCCTCAATAACGCGCATTACTGATAAATTTATTTCAGAAGTAAAAAAGGGATATAAAACAAATTCTGAGAAACACTTGGAAGACATAGACTACATATATGTGTGCAGTTTAGCAGAAGCTAATGATGAAATTGCTAAGAAAGTAATTATTGAAGCCGCTTTACACTTTGGTACGGGTCTTTCAAATTATATTAAACTGTTGAATCCTGAGATGGTAATCTTGAGTGGCCCTCTTGTTAATCATTCTTTGTTATTCTATGAAAGATGCATTGAAACAGTGTTGAAAAAATGCTCTGTGTATACGGCGAGCAGCATAGAATTCCACAGGGAAGGCTATTACGGAGGAAGGTCCATATCTGTAGGAGCAGCATACATGGCATTTAAAGAGAGCTTAAAATAATAGGAATTGTAAAATAGCTTTTTGGTTAGGAGATGGTGAAATGGTATTATTTGCAGTGAAAATATTTATATTAGCTATTGCAGCCGGAGTATTTGGATCAATTCTGGGATTGGGTGGCGGAATTATAATTACACCTGCCTTAACCCTGCTTTTCGGCATTGATATAAAATATGCTATAGGCGCAAGTATAGTATCTGTTATAGCAACTTCCAGCGGTGCAGCAGCAGCCTATGTGAGGGATAAAATAACCAATATAAGAATAGGAATGTTTCTTGAAATTGCAACAACTATAGGCGCAATAACAGGAGCCTTTATAAGCGGGCTCATAGATTCAAAATATCTTTATGTTATTTTCGGTATATTGCTGTTATATTCGGCTTTGGCAATGTTTAAAAAGAAAGGTCAGGAGCTTCCGGAAGATGTGGTTCCGCATCCAATATCTCAAAAATTAAAGCTTAATGGTGAGTATTACGATAAAGTGCTTGATAAAAACATAACATACAACGTTGCAGGTGTATACGGAGGTTTTGGTATGATGTATACGGCTGGAATAATATCCGGTCTTCTTGGTATTGGAAGCGGAATATTTAAAGTAATGGCTATGGATATATTTATGAAATTGCCATTAAAGGTTTCAAGTGCAACAAGTAATTTTATGATTGGTGTAACTGCGGCGGCCAGTGCAGGAGTATATCTGCTGAGAGGAAGCATTGACCCCAAAATTGCTGCACCTGTTGCATTGGGTGTTCTGATAGGTGCGTCTATTGGAACAAGAATAATGCAAAATTTAAAAAGTAAAACTATTAGATTGATATTTATACCTGTACTGGCATATGTTTCTATACAAATGATCGTAAAAGGAATATGGCAGTAAATGCAGAGAGGCGGAGGTGTAGAAATGAATGAGGACAGTAAAATAATTGACATGGAGATAGTGATAAGCAAATTTCTTAGGGCTGGAGTTGTTATAAGCGCTGTAATAATTGGATTAGGGCTTGCAATGTTTTTAATAACGGGAAATAGCGGCTATCCAGGAGACTATTTTCCAACAACCCCAGGGGAAATTTTAAGAGGACTAATGCAATTAAAATGCTATGCAATAATTTTAACCGGATTGATAGTACTTATCTTAACACCGGTTTTAAGAGTTGGAATTTCTATTATAACCTTTATAAAAGAAGGGGACTACCTATACGCGAAAATTACATCTGCAGTATTTATAATTCTCATAATCAGCTTTGTGCTAGGTAAAGTGGAGTAAAGCTCACATATTCAGGAAGGGATAATACCCTTTCTTTTTTTATACAATTGAATTGAGCTGTAAAGTTTAGAATATTGTTAAAAAAACATACAGTAAAGTTACAAAGTATAAAACGATAATCGATTTCATAAATAAAGTATTTAATTATTTATAATTGATTGAAAAAAATTAAGTTTTATTATTCGAATTATATACTTATGTTATATTTTTATGAAAATTATTATATATAGCAGGGAGGTGTAGCAGTGGAATATGGTGAAAAGAAGACAAATAATGAGCTGTATAATATAGAAGTTTTTTCAAGCATTTTAGGCAAAAAGTGGAAGCTTCAGCAAGATGTATTAAAAAATTATATTTTTTCAAATATAAGTATGGCATTAGCTAGAAATACACAAACCTATGAAGATATAGACAGCTTATATATGCAAGATAAATTCGTTTATTATGAGGCTGCTGTTAGCTCTACCTGCATTGAATATATAATAATGGTGCAGGGTAATCTTCAGCAGGAGATTTATGCGCGTAAGGTTTTAGGTATGCTTATTCTAGGGGAAGATTATTATGACTTAAGGAACAAGCTTATTAAACTACTGCGAAAATATTACTCCGTAATTTACCGTTCGGTTAAAAAAATGAACAGTAATGAATTAAAAGCTCGATATATGAAGATGAGCGATGCTGAAAGAATTATTGAAGCTAAAATGGACGCAGCAGTATATTTCTATTTTGCAGTATATTGCTCGGCAGACGCCGTTGATCAGGGACACATTATATCAATTATGAATGATGTAAGTAATTTTCAAATAAATGGTCCGTTGATGACAGATATTAATAAAGAGTTAGCGAGATATAGAAATAGGATTGAAGAAATCAAAGCCTATATTTTTCAAAAATTCGGCAGCTTAGGTGGCTATAATCAAATAATTAACAGTCCGAAAGATGAGATATATGATTTAGGAAGCATAATAAAAAACATTTTTCTTATTAATAAACTGAATATTGATTACTTTTTTAATAATCTTCAGCATATTGATATCGAAAAAATTATACTTGCGTATATAAAGAGTGGCTATACAGGGCTAGATTCTATGGTACTCCAGCAGACTATTATATTTGGAGTTTTCATTCAATCTATGATTTACGAGTATAATGAAGCAAGAAAATTGTATTTTGAGAGCAATGATGAAACAATAAATTTTCGCCTTAAGTGTTTGGAAGAAAAACATATACAGCTTGAAAATACTAGTACGGAAATAAGAAGAAAGCTTAACTTACTGGAAGAAGAAAAAGGGTTGTTTAATAAGAAACTTGAAATTGAAACAAACAAGCTAAAAAAAATATACAATGAGGAGATTAATACGCTTCAAAATACAATAAGAGAGTTAAAAGTTTGTTTAGAAGAGGAGCGGCAATATAGAAGCGAATTGCATATGTTGAGAGAGTATGTCTTTAAGCAGAAAAGTGAATATATTCCATATTGTGTAGATGAAACCTTAGAAAACTATATAATTGACAAGAGAATTTTAATAATTGGAGGAACAAAAAATTGGAGAAGAAAGTTTAGAGAAAATTATCCTGATATTACTACGCTAAACGGTTTTAATGATAACTTCGATATAAGTGTTTTAAATAATTCGGATTTTATATTTTTTTATACTGGATATATGAATCATTCAACCTATAACAAAGCAATGGCATATATAAGAGCTCACCGACTGAAGTTCGGATATATTGGAAAGACAAATATGGATTTGGTAGAAGAGGAGATTATAGATGAATTGAAAAGCTATAGAATGGGAAGGAGGTTAAACTTATCGGATTAGTGGTAATTTCACATAACTGGTCAATAAAAGCATGTTATGTAAGGTATAATAATCTGATAAAGTAAGGTTATGAATATTGCTGTATTATTGGGTATGAACGGAAAAACAATAACTTTTGATGAAAAGGGTACTATAATAGTTTATTCTAGAGTTAATGAGGAATGGACAATAATTAAGGAAATAGCTTACTTAGGGAGCAAGTACAATGAAAGATCCATACTTGAAAATGATATTAATAGCTTTGCTGATAGAATAAAGCCATGTCATATAATTGCAGTATTGGATATTAGTGAAGAAGCTTTTTCAATACTGGAAAATAGGGGCTTTAGCATTTGGAAGGTATCTGAAACCCCCATTGATTTTTTAGATTTTATATATGAAGAAGAAAAACGAATTCAAACTATTAATAATGTGCATAAAAATGTTCCTAAACCCCAGCGTATATCCGGCAGCGATGATTACTTTGTTGATTTAAAAACGGTAATGGAGAATAATGAAAGAGTCACTTCAAAGCAGGTTCTAAAGCCATTTTTGAATAATATAAGATTTAATAGATTGGAAGTTATCTGCTCCCATTTTCCGCCATGGCTTAATACAGAGCTTAAATTACGAAAGCTACAAGCAGATGTTGAAACTTTAAGCTCCAAGGAAATTAAGTTAATTATTTATCACCAATGAATAATTTATCTGAGTTCAAAATATATAATAAGTGAATGATTATTTGAATTTAAGGAAAAATATTATATGTTATTTGTATTTTGAAAGGATGTGTATATTATGGCAGTAAATAATGCAATGACTGCAGACTTTTTACGTTCTGCATATGGCGGAGAAAGTATGGCTCACATGAGATATTTAATTTGGGGAGAAACAGCTGAAAAGGATGGATACCCTAATATTGGGAGATTGTTTAAAGGAATCGCCTATGCGGAATGGTGTCATGCAAGAAATCACTTTAATGTGTTAAAGGATCAGGTTGGTGATAAAACGGTAGCAGCGGGAGCAGTATTCGGACATACTAACATAGTGGAGAACCTTCAGGGCAGTATTGATGGAGAGCTTCATGAGATAGATCAAATGTATCCAGTATATCTTGAAACTGCTCGATTTCAAAAAGAAAAGGATGCAGAAAGATCCTTCCATTATGCATTAGAAGCTGAAAAAATTCATGCCAAGATGTTTGAAATGGCTCAAAAAACTGCTAAGGAAGGAAAGGATATAGATAGCGAGACAATTTATGTATGCCCTATTTGCGGTTTTACAGAAATAGGAGAACAAGTAGAGAAGTGTCCTGTATGCGGAGCAAAAAAGGAGATTTTTAAAGCCTTTTAATGTTATATTATTATCATATATTGATGATAAAACCTATTCTTGATTGAGGATAGGTTTTTTATTTAGCTATAATTTGATTGAAATCACAGCTTCAATTACATATATAATGTATTATTTAGCCAAGATATTAATACAAGTAAAAATGAGAAAGACTTAATATGTTCTATAGTAGGAGGGGATGGTACAGTTGAAAGGAATAATTGACTTCTCAAAGCCGGTATACGATATTTGTAGGGATAATCCGGAAGTAATTGAAATTATGAAGACTCTTGGTTTTGAAAACATTGCAAATCCTGCAATGCTCAATACAGCAGGACGATTTATGACTATTGCAAAAGGGGCTGAGATGAAAAACCTTGATTTGGATATTATAAAAGAAGGGTTTATAAAAAAAGGCTACAATGTAAAGTTATGAGGAGGAGATATTAATGAGTGAATTTATTAATAATCGAGAATACAGACAGAAGGTGTTGAAGGAACTAATTGCGGAGCTGCATAACGGAAAAAGCGTAGAGGATATTAAAAGTAGATTTGAGGAGCTTATAAAG
>JAEZDX010000354.1 GCA_023417975.1 Bacillota bacterium | reverse complement strand
AAGGTACCGCTTCCGGTGTTCGAGCAGAAGGATACTCCTTTTGATACAAAATGGGGAAAGGACAAGTGGAATTTCGATTACCGTCACAGAAAAGTTGTTGCTGAAAGCGGAACAAGCCCCTGTAAATCGGAATGTCCGGCTCATATAGCTGTTCAAGGCTATATCAAAATGGCAGCTCAAGGAAGGTATAGAGAAGCATTAGAGCTTATTAAGAAAGAAAACCCGTTGCCGGCAATCTGTGGACGTATATGTCCGAGGAAGTGTGAATCTGCCTGTACAAGAGCAGGTCTTGATGAGCCACTTGCGGTTGATGAAATTAAGAAATTCATTGCAGATCAGGACTTAAATTCAAAGCACCGCTTTGTACCCGAAAAGAAAACTCAGCGAAAAGAAAGAATTGCGGTAATAGGAGCCGGACCCGCAGGACTCTCTTGTGCATATTTCTTAGCAGTAGACGGTTATCAAGTAACAGTGTTCGAAAAACAAAAGGTACTTGGAGGCATGCTCACCTTAGGCATTCCGGCATTTAGACTTGGAAAAGAAATAGTTAATTCGGAAATTGAAGTTCTGAAGGAACTTGGAGTGGAGTTTAAAACAGGAATAGAGGTTGGTAAGGACGTTACATTTAATGCCCTCAGAGCCATGGGCTACAATGCATTTTATGTTGCAATTGGTGCTCAAGCAGGAAGAAAATTGGGACTTGAAGGCGAAGAAGCTGAAGGGGTAATGACCGGTGTAGAATTTTTACGTAAGGTAAACCTAGGAGAAGTGCTAAAAATCAATGGAGAAACTATAGTAATCGGCGGAGGAAATGTTGCTATTGATGTTGCACGAACAGCAGAAAGAATCGGTGCTTCAAAAATAGCTATGTACTGTTTGGAGAGCAGAAAAGAAATGCCTGCACTGGAGGAAGAAATTGAAGAAGCTTTATCGGAAGGTATTTCTATCAACAATTCATGGGGACCAAGCAGAATTGTTTTGGAAAATGGGCATGTTGCAGGAGTAGAATTTAAAAAGTGTATTTCTGTGTTTGATGCCAATGGTAGGTTTAGCCCTAAGTTTGACGAGAATGAGACTAAGGTTGTTAAAGCAGATAATGTGCTTATTTCCGTTGGACAAGGAATAGATTGGGGAACACTAATTAAGGAAAGTAAAATAGAATTGAACCACAATAATACAGTGAAGGCTGATCCGCTAACTTTCCAAACAGGAGAGCTGGATGTGTTTGCCGGAGGAGATGCATTAACAGGGCCTAAGTTTGCTATTGATGCAATAGCTTTAGGAAAACAAGGAGCAATTTCAATCCACCGCTATGTTCATGGTGATAACTTAACAATAAGCCGTGAAAGAGAGTATCATGCTCTTGATAAGGAAAATCTGAATATGGAAGGGTACGACAGCCTTCCGAGACAGCGTCCGCTGCATGTGGATGGTGCTAAATCAAAGGAAACCTTTAAAGATTTGCGTATGACCTTTACGGAAGAGCAGATAAAGAAAGAGACAGAACGTTGTCTTGGCTGCGGTGCTGTAGTGGTAGATCAGTATCAGTGTGTTGGTTGTGGTGTCTGCACTACAAAATGTAAATTTGATGCCATAACACTTACAAGAAAATACAACAGTTCAGGCTTAGAGTTTAATGAAATGAAGCCTGCGGTTATAAAGCATGCCATTGCCCGTCAGGGAAGAATAGCGGTTAAAAAGGTTAAGAGGCTCTTTAGTTAAGAATTAGGATGAAGCTTTAACTAAAATACGAGGTGAGTAAATTTGCATGAGCTGGGGATTTTAATTCAAGTAATAGAAACTGTAGAAAATTTTGCGAAAACAAATTCAGTAACACAAATTGATACATTAGTGCTGCAAATAGGGGAACTTTCATCCATAATTCCAAGGTATGTTGAAGCATGCTATCCTGCGGCTGTGGACGGTACCTTATTGCAGGATACAAAGCTGAAGATTGAGGTATTGCCGGGTAACGGTATATGTAAGAAGTGCAATAAAGTTTTTAATCTCATTGAGAGTAATAGAAAATGCCCAAAATGCGGAAGTAGAGAATGGGAAATATTATGCGGAAAAGAATTTCGGATTAAAGAAATTGTTGCCTGTTAAAACCTATCATTTAGCTATAGTTTTATGTTTAATAAAGTAAAAAATAAAGCAGAGGCACTTGCTATAGCAAGTGCCTCTGCTTTATTTACATAATTACTGTCTTACATTTAGTTTTTTGAGGTCTTATGGCATATAAATGCAATCAATTGAGTTGCTATGCCAAAAATACAAACTCCATACCAGCCGAAATGAGCATAACTATAAGAACCAACAAAGGAACCAAAGGCCCCGCCTATGAAAAAGCTTACCATATATATTGTATTAATCCTGTTACGCATTTCCTCATTCAAAGAATGAACTCTTGTCTGATTGGACACGTTTCCCGATTGAACTCCTAGATCAAGTAATACAACACCTAAAGTCAAGCCTAATACTTTAAAGCCAAAAAGGATAAAGAGAATATAAGAAATTATTATAACTCCAATGCTTATCCCTATAACAAATCTGGGACCTTTTTTATCCGACAGTTTTCCTACCATTGGAGCTGCCAAGGCACCTGTGATTCCAACTAGTCCAAATAGACCTGCTGCCTGAGATCCCATATTGTAATGAGAGCTTTCAAGCAGGAAAATAAGGGATGTCCAAAATGCGCTGAAGGCAGCAAACATCATTGCACCGCTCAAAGAGGCACTTCTTAGTACAGGCTCGCTTTTTATAAGCTGTTTCATTGATACTAATAGTTCTGAATATTTGAGTTTAGAAACGGGATTACATTGGGGAATTAACTTTCTTAACACAAACATCAAAAGCAGCATCATTATTGCAGCGATAACATAAACTATTCTCCACCCGAGATATCCCCCTAAAATACCACTAAAGGTACGGGAAACCAATATACCTATTAATAAGCCGCTCATTACTGTTCCTATGGTTTTTCCTCTTTCTTTTGGAGCCGACAGTTGAGCTGCTAATGGAATAATAAGCTGGGGTACAATGGAAGTAAAGCCTACTGCAAACGAAGAGAGCATTATCAAAGTTATATTATTGGATAAAAACATACTAGTAAGTGAAAGTACAGAAAGTAAAAGCATAATAGTAATTAAATTTCTTCTCTCTTTTATGTCCCCAAGAGGTAAAATAAAAATCATTCCAACTGCGTATCCGATTTGAGTGAGCATGGCAGCAGAGCCTACGCTGACTTCACTTACATTAAAGGTTTTGGCAATAGCCGACAACAGCGGTTGAATATAGTATAGATTCGCAACAGTTATTCCGCAGGCAATGGCCATAACAATAATCAACACATTGGTTAGTACAGGTTTTTCAGTTAAAAAATCATTATTTACAACTTCTATGATAATCCACTCCTTTAGACATATATTAAACTGAACGTTTAGTTTATAGGTATATAATATACTATACGTTCAGTATTGTAAAGTGTTATTTTATTTAAAAACGAGAAAATATATATTATAATATACGTATAGTTTATTAAATGCTAAATTAATATAACGGATTACATGGAGGTAACCGACATGGATAAAAAATTAGGGCGTCCACGCAGTGAAAAGACAAAAGCAGATATTCTTAATGCTTCATATGAGTTATTGATTGAAAGCGGATTTGCAGCTGTAACTGTAGAAAAGATAGCTGAAAGAGCGCAGGTAAGTAAAGCTACTATATATAAATGGTGGCCAAATAAAGCTGCAGTCGTTATGGATGGCTTCTTGAATGCTACCTATGAAGAATTACCGATACCCGATACCGGATCAACCTTTGAGGATATGTTCCTTCAGGTCAATAATTTTGCGCAATTTTTAGTTACTAGAAAAGGAAATATAATAACTGAGATAATAGCTGAAGGGCAATATGATCCAAACTTAGCTGAAATTTACCGAAAAGCGTATTTTGTACCTCGACGGGGTATTTCAAAGCAGATTTTGAATCGAGGTATTTCTAGAGGTGAATTAAGAAGGGACTTGGATGTAGAATTGGCTGTGGATTTAATTTGGGGACCTGTTTTTTATAGATTACTGATAACGGGAGCACCTATAGATGATGCTTATATAAGAGGGCTTATAAAAAGTGCTTTTGAGGGAATTAAGTTATAAAGGCATAGTAAAAATGAAAATGCTTTGCTCGAATTCAGTACAGAAACATAGATAGGATTGAGAAAACTCTTAAGCCAATTATATAATAGGTTTGTAATAAGTTTGATATAAATGGCATTAGGGAGGTTATATTATGAGATTGAATGCGAGAAGCTTTTTGGAGCTGCAGGGAGAGTTAATATATCTTAAAAAGCTGGATAAGGAATATATGGATGAATATTGGGAAGGACAAAATAACTGCAGTATAGAAGCAATGGTATTTACGGGAACGCAGCAAGTTTTTAATCGTGGAGATTTGGAACGATACGTTGAAAATATTGCTGGCGATAACAGCAGAATTGACTTTTTAATATTTTCAAAGGAAACTGATAAGCTGCTGGGAGAAGTTGTTATTAATGATATCTATAGAAACAATAGGAGTGCCAATCTTCGAATTTCCATAAACAAAAAAGAAGATTTTGGTAAAGGCTATGGCAGTGAAGCTATAATTCTTGCGTTGAACTACGGTTTTGCAATGCTTAACCTACATAGAATTGAGTTAGGGGTATTTCCATACAATAAAAGAGCAATTCACGTTTACGAGAAAATTGGTTTTGTTAGAGAAGGAATTGAAAGAGACGGATGGTATTTTAATCATAAATACTATGACACAATCAATATGAGCATATTAGAAGATGAATTCAGAGAAAGATATAACTGTAATGGAGTATTACCGGAGGAATTCAACAGTTAACTTTGGATATAAATAAAGATAATGTATGCTTAGCTGTAGTACTAAGCATACATTATGATAAGCCGTGAGGTCACACCTTACTGAAAGGGTTTTTCCCCTTGCCCATACACCAACCCATATAGGCAATGCCTATTAGCATTAGAGCAGTTGAAATTATGAACATTGGTATTGCCACAAAATCACTTATTTCTACATATCGGGAAAGTATTTTATATATAAAAGAAATTAACAAACCTACTATAAGAGAAAGTTTGAATATTGAAGGTTTCATGTCAATGCCTCACATCTTACCGGAATAGTACTTGTAAGCTGCCATATAGGAAAATAAGAAAATTGTAGCGATAATTAGCAGAAATTTAAATAGTACAGGATAGATCAGACCTCCAATAAGTGTAATGGCATACAAAGCAGCTAAGAGTACAAAGCAAGCTGCACGAAAGGCTCTATTCGCAATTTCCTGAATTCTTTCATCCGTGTTATTCAGGCGGCTTTCCTTTAATTTTTCATCATTATTAAGCAAAAGTCTATTCTTAACCCATAAAATTATTCCGGATCCAAAGAGACCCGTACCAAGGCCTGTATAAATCCCCAACAGTCGGTCATCCATAGTTGTTTTCCAAAGGAACTTTGCCAAAAGTGCTACTGAAATTGTAATAAAGCCAATAACGGTAAGAGCAGAAAAAGATTTTAACCGACCGTGTATAACCTTTCTATATTCTTCATTAGTTTTGGCAGTACTTGAACACATAATACCTCTCATAAATTCTCATCCTCCTGATCAAAAATAAATACTTCTTCGATAGACACCTGAAAAAACTGTGCAATCTTGTGAGCCAATATTAAAGAGGCGTTGTATCGGCCATTCTCTAAAGAGATTATAGTCTGTCTCGTAACATTGACTGCATCTGCAAGCTCACTTTGAGTTATTTTTTTTGCTTTACGTAAGTCTTGAATCCTTGTCTGCAATTTATCACTACCCTTCTACTAGTAAAGCATGCTTTACATTTATAGTATAGTACGCTTTACATCAAATGTCAAGCATGCTATACATATTTTATATAGGTTCTGGCACTAACTTCCCAATAAACTGTTTTTGAACTCGGAAGGTGTCATATTGGTATGCTCTTTAAATATTCTGTTAAAATTTCTTTGGCTTTCAAAGCCGCATTCCATTGCTATACTTGTTATAGATAATTGGGACTCGCTGAGCAGCTTTTGAGCTTTATTTATTCTCAACCTGTTAACATAGTCATTAAACTGATAACCTATTTTGTTGGAAAAGATCCTTGAGAGATAAAATTTACTAAAGCCGAGGTCGTGGGCAACACTATCTAGAGAAATATTTTCATGATAATGGCTTTCAATATATCTCAATAGACTTTGTGTAGTACTGTTATAGGAATGATCGCTGTTTTTTAATTTAAAATGTGCATCAAACCGTCCCAATATGGCGTATAACAAGCCTTTTATAACATACTTATTATTGGCATTAATAAACTCTTCTCTAAGCATAAAAAAAAGAGGGGCTATTTCACTACCGATTAAGCTGCTTGTAAAAAAAGAATTTTCCAAGGTTTTATTCATTCTCTTACTAAAGAAGTTAGAGGTTATTTCCGGTGAGAATATGAAGATGAGTATTTTAGAAAATTCCTTATTATTATAAGAGTGTATATCATTGGGAAAGCATATGGCTGAGTCACCGGCATTTAGAGTGCAGGTATGATCGTTTATAGTAACTTCAGTAGTTCCTTCAAGAACATATGCAATTTCTATATATGGATGCAGATGAGGAGGATAACTGAAGTTTGTTGAAATAGCAGAATTGAAAAAGTCCTGATTTCCGGAGTTATTAGCTTCAAAAAAAGGATACATAAAAAGCCTCCAATTTTATATGGATGATTGATTGTCTAATAGAAGAAATATATCATGTATAGCAATATATGTCTATATGAGGTTAATATATTGCCAGACTATTTTACGGAAAATATGTAATATGATATTAATGAAAAAAATAATGTATCGGAGGTATATTATAATGAAAAAGGCACTGATAGTGCAGGGAGGTTGGGAAGGCCACCAACCGAAACAAATTTCGGAAAGCTTTCTTGAAATTTTGAATAGGGAAGGCTTTCAGGTTGACGTTTCGGATAGCCTAGACAGCTTTTTGGATGAAAGCAGGCTGATGAATTTAAACCTTATCATTCCAGTATGGTCCATGGGTGAAATAAATAATGAACAGCTTCAGCCGGTGTTAAGGGCGGTAGCTTCAGGGGTTGGTTTAGCCGGATGTCATGGAGGAATGTGTGATGCGTTCAGAAATTCTGTTGAATGGCAATTTATGACTGGTTCTCAGTGGGTGGCGCATCCCGGTAATGATGGAGTTGAATATGAGGTTAATATAGTGCGGTCCAGCTCCAGCAGCATAATTTCAGGCATTCCCGACTTTAAGGTTAAGTCCGAGCAATATTATCTGCATATAGATCCGGCTATAAATATTCTGGCAACTACTACTTTTCCTGTAGCTGAGGAGCCCTACAGCACTAATGGCAGAATTACAGTACCGGTTCTATACACGAAAAACTGGGGTAAAGGAAGAGTTTTCTACAATTCGCTTGGACATAACGCTGATATATTTAATATTCCTGAGGCTAGAGAACTTATGAGACGAGGATTTTTGTGGGCGGCAAAGTAAAAGTATAATAAGTGCTTTATTGCGAAAATGTTAATGTTCACCAAACAATTAAGGAGGAATTGAAATGACAAATGTTAATCAATCGGGGCCAAAGGCACCAAAGGATCCGCAGAAAAAACGCAGTGGTTTTTACATTATGATAGATAAAATTTTAGAGGCTACTGCAAGAATGGAGGGAAAGCCTTCGCAGGAGGTTTATCTTGACGAAGGGCGTCTTGCGGTAAATGCTCAGTTTGTTGGTGAGGTTGAGGATAAAAAGCTTCTCGAACTCTTAAAAGACTGGGAAGGAGTCCGCAAGACAGTTCACAGCATTGGAATTTCCGTAACTGCGGCTGATGAGGTAGGACCCATCGATTTTGTGTTTCAAAACTACGGAAAAGTAGATAGATATGGTGGCGGAACAATTATTAAATTCCCATGTACTAAGGATGGATCGGAAGTAGTACTTAAGCTGGAGGATTATGAATGGCTGCAGGATGATGATGTTGTAGGTAAAATGGCCTTTGAGTTTGAAAAACCAGGTCTGACTGCAAAAGCAACCGTGAAAGTTTACCTTCAAGATGGCTACGAGGTACCGGATGTTGTTATCGATCCTCCTGTACAATTCGGAAGCTCTCAATATAATGCTATGATTTCAAAGTCGTTGTTAAGCTTAGGTAATAACAGGAGACTTAAAGCAGCTATAGACAAAGCCAAAAACGGAGAAGAAGTAACAATAGCATATATTGGAGGGTCAATTACTCAAGGAGCAGGGGCAAAACCTATTAATACAGAGAGTTATGCTTACAAGTCCTATATTAAATTTAAAGATATGTTTGGAAAGAATGGCGGCGACAATGTTCATTTGATAAAGGCAGGGGTAGGCGGAACTCCTTCCGAACTTGGCATAATCAGATATGACAGAGATGTACTTAGAGATGGAAAAGTAAAGCCTGACATTGTCATAGTAGAATTTGCAGTGAATGATGAGGGAGATGAAACCAAGGGCGTATGCTACGAAAGTCTTGTACTCAATATACTTTCCGCTGATAACAACCCGGCTGTAATTCTTTTATTCAGCGTATTTGCAAATGACTGGAATCTTCAAGAAAGACTGTCACCTGTAGGCAGAAATTATAATCTGCCCATGGTAAGCGTATCCGATGCTGTAGTAGATCAATTCCCACTTAATAAAGACAATGGGAACATAATAACTAAGAGACAATTCTTTTATGATATTTACCATCCTACAAACGATGGACATATTATTATGGCAGATTGCATCGCTTATTTATTTAGTGAGACTGCAAATAATGCTTATGATGAAGAGGATATAATTCTTAATAAAAAGCCTGCTATAGGTAATTCCTTTGTAGGAGTACATCTTATTGATAAGAAGGATAATGCTTGTAGTGCGGTAATAGAACAGGGAAGCTTTAATGATACTGACGGTGAGCTTCATTATGTGGAAATGGATGAAAGCCCATCCGGAACACCGCAATTTCCGTATAATTGGATGCATACGCCTGAATCAGGAAATGAAAGCTTCCATATTACTGTGAAGAGCAAGAGTCTTATATTTGTATTTAAGGATACGGGAAGAATGGATTTTGGTAAAGCTGAGGTCTATGTTGACGGCAAGCTTGTGCTTACTGCGGATCCGAGAATTGTTGGCTGGACTCACTGCAACGCAATGATTTTATATAAAGAGGAGAGCTGTAGTGAGCACCATATTGAGATAAAGATGGCTGAGGACAGTGTACATAAATATTTTACTATTCTTGGATTCGGATATAATTAGTATTTAGGTATAAAAGAAAAAAGGGCAGCAGTGTAACGGTTTTTACTGTTATGCTGCTGCTCCTATTTTTACTTGTATGGGTCTATGGTTTTAATAGTACCGTCTTCGTTGTAAGTCAGTTCGGTAAATTTAACACATCTCTTATTATCTTCACCCTTTGACAATGAACTGTCATGATAGAATAAATACCATTTATCGTTAAATTCAACGATGGAATGATGAGTAGTCCAACCAATTACAGGATTAAGTATTCTGCCCTTATATACAAATGGTCCCTTTGGATCCTTGCTTATAGCATATACTATGTAGTGAGTAGTACCTGTAGAATATGAAAGGTAATAATACCCGTTATACTTATGAACCCATGGACCTTCAAAATATCTTCTGTCTTCATCACCTGCAAGTATAGGATTACCAGCTTCATCTATAATTGATATTTCTTCAGGAGCTGACTTAAAGGAAAGCATATCATCGCTTAATTCTGCTACTCTCGGTCCAATAGCGGGTGCCGAACTGTCCGGTCCTTGTCCTTCTGCATTAAAAGTACCTGTCTGCCATTTTTCCAATTGTCCTCCCCAGAGACCGCCAAAATAAGCATAGGCTCTATTATCGTCATCTACAAAAACAGCAGGATCGATACTAAAGCTACCTTCAATATAATTTTCCTGTGGAGTGAATGGACCTGCAGGGTTTGAGCTTGTTGCTACTCCAAGTCTGAAAATACCGTCCTTATCTCTTGCTGGGAAGTATAAATAATATGTATTATTTTTGTAAGCAGCATCCGGAGCCCACATTTGCTTGCTTGCCCATGGAACATCCTTTATATGGAGTGCCTCACCATTATCTACACAAGAAGAGTCCAGTCCGTCTATGGAAAGGATATGATAGTCAGTCATACCATATTGATCGCCATTATCATTTGACTCTATAGTTTCATCAAGATCGTGAGAAGGATATATATATAGTTTTCCTTCAAATACATGAGCAGAAGGATCTGCTGTGTAAATATGTTTAACTAGTGGTTCATTAGGTTTTACATTGTTGTTCATCATACTATCTCCTTTTTTGTTGAAACTTTATTGACTAAAGTGCCTATTTTTTCAATATAACACTCTATTGTGTCCCCATCTTTTAAGAATTTCGGCGGATTAAATCCAAAGCCAACGCCGCTTGGAGTTCCTGTAGCTATTATATCTCCGGGCCTTAGGGTAAAGCCCATGGATAGATCGCTTATCATATATGGAATATCAAAAATAAGCTTACTTGTATTTGAACTCTGCCTAACCTCTCCGTTGATACTGCATTTAATATCTAACTGAATAGGAAGGGGTAATTCACTTTTATGTACTATATGGGGGCCCATAGGGCAAAATGTATCCAGACTCTTTGCCTTAAACCACTGCTTATGTTTAAGCTGAAGATCTCTGGCAGATACATCGTTTATTATAGTATACCCAAATATATATTGTTCAGCATCTTCAGGTTTAATATTTACACCTTCCTTGCCAATAACCAAGGCCAGTTCTACCTCGTAGTCTACTTGCTTTGTAACGGCTTCATAGAAAAGGATAGAGTCTCCGCTTGCTATAACAGAATCTGCAGATTTGGTAAAATAAATAGGATCCTCCGGAATAAATTTGTCGGATATTTTAGTGGCGCCAAGCTCTTTTGCGTGATCTTCATAATTTTTGCCAAGACATAAGATATTTCTTCTCGGATGAGGAATAGGAGCAAGGAGCTTAACTTCATCAACAGGTATAAACTGAGAGAAGGGACCTTTTAGAATATTTCCATCAAAGTTTTCAATCATGTCAAGCATAGAATTGTATTGCTCCAATGGAATAATGCCTTGTTCGGATATAATTCCAACTGCTTCTTTATCCATATAATTATAAGTGATAAATTTCATATGTCAACCCACCTTTCTGTAAACAATTTTTAATATGTTTATATTATAACTATGAATTTAGTAGTAGACAATCAGTATATAGAAGATAATTAAAATATAACCAGCCCATATGCAAAAGCACACAGGCTGGCTATATTTATATTGGGTTACTATTCAGTTCTTTTCTTTTTGATTAACATAATTCCCGAGGCTAATAATGCTGAGCCTAATATGAGTAAAGTATTAAAATCAAACATTGAACCTGTTTTTGGAAGATTGCCTGTAGTATTGGTGTCGGAAGGCAAGCTCGACGAAGGATCAGCAACGGTTACAGAGCACACGGCTGATTTGCTGCCGTCAACGGTTGTTACTGTTATGTTAGCTTTACCGACACTAAGGGCAGTAACCTTACCGTTTGCATCAACAGATGCAACTGCGCTATTATCCGAAGACCAAGTTAAATTAGCGTTGCTTGCATTTGTAGGGGCAACAGTAGCAGTTAATTGCAAAGCATCACCTTTGTTTATGGTTACATCAGATTTGTTTAAGGTTACTCCTGTTACATGAACAATCCTTGTGTCCACCAACAGCAGGTTTCCAAAGCCGGAAGTATTTTGATATCCGGTACCGGATGTATCACACCAAGTTGCAACACTTGTTCTAGTTCCGGAAGTATCGGCATTATTTACTTGAACGTCAAATCCAAGTATTTTTCCGGCAGCAGGGGTTACTGCGGTAAGAGGAATTGCTTCTTCCACAATATAACCGGTTGCTGTCTTAACGGCAGCTGATTTAAACCCTTCAGGAGTTTTGCCTCCAAAGCTTTGTGCATTTTCGAAGTTTACTCTAATCTGACTGTCATCACCGTCATATGATGCTGTTTTGCCGTTAGTCTGATCTAGAAATACCTCTACAGAATCCTGTTCCCATGCATTGGCATTAGCTTTATTTAAAACGTCATCTGTAACTTCTGCAATGACATATAAGTTCTTGTCATCCCAAAGGGCTCTTGCTTTTGCAGTAGCTCCGGAGGATCCCATAACCCAAATATCTGTATTCATTACATCGGAGGTATTCCAGATGGAGTCTATAGTTCCGTCGATGCTTGGTGTACCGTATGCTGCCTTGGCTAATTTGGAAGCGGAACCGAGCTTTAAATCAGCAAAAAAGGCTGCATTTGTATCTTGTCTGTTAACATAATCATTATATACAGCTATAGTATCTATATTTCCTGTTTGCTGATCATCATTAACTCTCACATCAAAGCCAAGAAGCTTATCCTGTGTAGGATTAATATCAGATATTGGAACGGTTAAGTAAGCTGTATATCCATATTCAGTACTATCAGCATTGCTTCTATTAACGGTTAAGTGCTTGTGATTTTCATCAGGTACATAAGCTGAGGCTTTATCAGCCTTTTTATCAACGAAAATTTCAAGGCTGTCCTTACTGCCAACAGTAGAATCATTCACATAGGCTTTTACATATAGGTTTTTATCATCCCACATAGTCTGAACCTTAGCAGTGGCTCCATTTAAACCTTTAACAAAAGTATTTGCAGAGATTGATTTAGCAGTAGACCAAGCTGAATCGGAAACATTTGCAGGAGTACCATGAGAAGACTGACTACTTTGCCTGTCTACTTCGGCTTTTGATGGATCAATAATTGACAAATAGGAGGCTTTAGCTTGGAACTGACCGTCAAAGATCAAAGGCTTGCTCTCTGTTCTCCAAGAATCAGCATCAGTTACGCCCCAGAACATAACAGTATGAATATACTGCTTTTTACTCTTTAATATATCAAAGAACTGTTTGTATAGACGCGCCTGTTTTTCAAAACCTGCCTGCGTTATAGGAGTATCCGCTATAGTCATATCCAGCTCCGTAATTTGAATTTCCAATCCCAGGGTTGCTAATTTCTCTATGGAGGCTTTTACTGCTTCCATGGAGGTACTTGTGCTAAGATGCATTTGCATGCCGATAGCATCCACAGGAACTCCAGCAGCTAATAACTCTTTAACAACTTCATAAAATTTTTCTGTTTTCGCACCATTATTTTCTATATTGTAATCATTAATAACTAACTTCATTGAAGGGTCTGCAGCACGGGCAGCCTCAAAAGCTGTCTTAATATAGTCGGGACCGGCTATCTGGTACCACTTTGAGTCTCTGTAATTTCCGTCATCACCTATAACCTCATTGACAACATCCCAATATTTTATAGGATTACTAGCTCCATATTTAGTTTTAAAATGATTTAAAACTGTAGTTATATGAGTCCTTTCTCTTTGCAACAGCAACTCTTTTGAAGCCGGCTTTGAAGGGTCTGATGGATCCTGAAAAAACCAATCGGGTATTTGCGAATGCCATACTAGTGTATGAC